>CADCOU010000025.1 GCA_902803155.1 uncultured Lachnospiraceae bacterium
AGACCTCCATCAATTAGAAATCAAAAATCGCCGTATATTATAGTACGTGATAAACGCAAAAAAGGCAAGCCCAACAGAGCCTGCCTTTCGTTATTATTCTGTTCTGTTTTTCCGCGTTTTCGCTTACCAGATGAACACACGCGTCGCCTTGGAGGCACCGTGCTCCTTTGCGTTTTTCATATTGTTGAAGATCCATTTCGCATAGTTCTGCGAAAGCCGTATACAGCTGTGCGAGATCGGCTTGATGCCGAGTGCAGAACTCTGTCCTCCGCCCGGGAACTTATGGAAGCCGCTTCCGTAAACGGCGCTGTACCAGTACAGTCCGTCCACTTCTTTCTTCTTCCACTGGATCACATAATTCTTCTTGAAGGACTGGTCCAGCGTCGGAGCGTCCGCCTTGCCGGTAGAGCACTTCCAGCAGTTAATAAGTTTCCAGTTATGGTTGCTTCCCCGGAAGACATTTACTCTCTGCTTGCTCAGGCTGACCCAGATCATATACTGGTCATTGCTCGTAATCTTCTGATTGTTGACATAAGCTTCTTTTGTCGCTGTCGTGTAGTCCTTCTTCCCCGAGCAGATCGGTTTGGTGATCTTCAGATACTTATTGGGAATGTACACGACCCTGCCGTTCTTGAGCATGCACTGACTGACGCCCTTTTTCTCATGATAGTCCCTCTGGTAGATCGTGAGACTGGTATTCTTCTTGATCTTGATCTTCTTGCCGACCGCGGAGTCCTTCTGTTTCTTGTTCTCCGTAACCGTTGCCTGCACATTTCTCTTCAGTTTCGCGCTCCAGTGGATCGTTTCCACACGCTCTGTTCCGGTCTTCTTTGCAATCTTCTCGGCATTTCTTGCCCAGCTCTCATCTTTCTGGGCAGCCTGCGCCGATCCTGCAAATGCAGCGATGGCCACGGAAAGCGTCATCGCAGCCATGGTCAGTTTCCATATACGATGCTTCATAACCCTCATAGTCCTCCCTGTTTCAGTCTCCGATTTCGTCCGTCCCGCCTCCCGGGACTCTCCGGGCGATCCTGACTCGACAAAGCAGGATACGCACAAATACGTACATATATTATAGGGTTCGGCTCTGTAAAATAATATAAATAAATTCTTAATTTTCCATTCACAGTTTGTTGCACTAATCCGGTTCAGATCAGTTCCAGAAAGACATCCGTGATCCCGCCGCAGATCATATCCGCATGCGCCCCTTCGCGGCCGGTCAGATCCACTGTCAGCAGGTATGGTGAGAATGAATCCGGATCCGAGAGAGCGCTGACGGACCGGCGGATCACCTCCGCTTCCATGGAACCGCCGCCGATCGTGTCGATAGTCGAGCCGTCAGGCAGCACCAGCATCTTTGCTCCGGCCCTGCGCGGGGTGGAGCCGGTCTGACGGGTAATCGTGGCAAGTACTGCATGGGACGCCGGATCTGTTTCCTGTCTTCCGTACACTTCCAGGATACTGTTCAGGATATCATCCGGAAAATGGTTTCTTGCGGAGCGCTTCTCTTTCTCAAGGATCATCTCCGCCATGATCGCGACCGCGATCTCTTCCGGCGTCTGCGCCTTTATGGGGAGACCTACCGGGGCATGGATCGAAGCAATCAGGTCCTCCGGATATCCGGCCTCTCTAAGCGCTTCTCTCATCCCGGCAGATCGCTTATGGCTGCCCATCATCCCGACATACCCGAACGGATGATGCAGGATCACATCCAGACAGGCCATGTCATAGCTGTGCTCCCTCGTTACGATCACAAAGAAGATATCCTCATCAAAGGAAAGCGTGGAAAGCATCCCGGAAAAATCTCCGCAGAGCACCCGGTCTGCCCCGGCTTCTTCCGCGACATGCGCATATTCACCGCGGTCCTCCACCGAAATAACTTTCCAGCCGAGGAACTTCCCGAGCCGGATGACAGCCTGTCCCACAAAGCCGGCTCCGCAGACCACCAGCGTCTGGACATGTCCGAGTTTCTCCCTGTAGACACAGTCCTCCGGGAAGGAGGAAAGATCTTGCACATATTCTCCGGACGGCCATGCAGTCCTTCCGTCTGTCAGCAGTACCTTCTTTCCGGTATGTTCTCCCCGGATCACAGTCAGAAGTTCATTATCCCTTCCGTAATCCAGAGCACCCAGTCTTCTGTACAGTTCATTCATCTGCTTTTCACTCTCCGACTGCTTTTCCTACACTTCCAGTTTCAGCTTGGCCTCTTCTTCCGCCTCCGCCTTGAAATCCTCCACCTTCACCGGATTGATGCGGGGAAGCCCATCCAGAGAGTCTGTTCCGAAATGCCGCAGGAAGTCCTCCGTCGTACCGAACAGAATGGGCCTGCCCGGCACGTCCAGCCTGCCGACTTCCTGGATCAGACCGAATTCGATCAGGCGGTTGATCGCGTGGTCGCATTTTACTCCCCTGATCTTCTCGATCTCAACCCTGGTCACAGGCTGTTTATAAGCGATGATGGAGAGCGTTTCCAGTACGACATCCGTCAGGCTGATCCGCTGCGGCTGCCTGACCATGCGGATCAGAACCGGATAGAGTTCTTTCTTGGTGGCAAGCTGAT
>CADCOU010000026.1 GCA_902803155.1 uncultured Lachnospiraceae bacterium
CATTCCTTTCCAGGTTGTCATGCTGCCTCTGATCTCCACATTCCGTGATGTGGGCAAGTTCATCGGCATTCCGATGCTGCAGTCCGTCCCCGGTATCGTATTCGCGTATCTCGGATTCGGCGGTGCTATGACTGTATTCATCCTGACCGGTTTCATCAAGGGAATCCCCTATGATCTGGAGGAAGCGGCTTCCATCGACGGCTGCCGTCCCGAGCAGGTCTTCTTCAAGGTTATCTTCCCGCTGCTGACACCCGTCATCACAACGGTCACCATTCTGAACGGCATGTGGATCTGGAACGACTATCTGCTTCCGTCCATGATGCTGGGCCAGAACGGCAAGGTCAAGACCCTTCCCGTCGCAGTCCAGGCGTTCGTCGGTTCCTATGTCAAGCAGTGGAACCTGATCCTGACCGCGGCACTCCTTGCGATCATCCCCATGGTTGTTCTGTTCCTGTTCGCGCAGAAGCAGATCATGAACGGTATGATCGAAGGCGCTGTCAAGGGCTGATGCCGAATATGGCAAAGTGTTGAGTTGTCCTAAAGAGGCTGTGCCGAAATCTGGTGCGGCCTCTTCTTAGTTAAAATAGTGATTAACAGGGTACGTGAGCATGAAGAATCTGTTTGACCAGGAAGGGCCGGTAATGCGCGCTCTTTCGGATCTGAGCACATTGGTGTTTCTCAATCTTTTGACATTGGTCTTTTCGCTCCCGATCGTGACGGCTGGTGCCGCGCTTGCAGCGATGCACTATGTGATCATAGAGATGATCGAAGAACGGGGCGCCGGTATTATGGCGGAGTATTGGAAACGCTTTAAAGAAAACCTGAAAAACGCAACGCCGGTATGGCTGATCCTGCTGGCTGCTGCTCTCTTTTTGTATGCGGATTTCAGGATCATCTCCGCGGGATGGTACGGCCTGCCCCGGATTATGCTGGTGCCGATCTACGCGGTCGCTTTTTTGACGGCTTCCATTTATGTGTACGCGATCCCGCTGACGGCAAGATTTGTCTTCCCGACAAAGGCGGTGCTTAAAAATGCGGCGATCCTGGCTGTCGCCTATTTTCCCAGGACCTTGATCATGGTCCTTATCAGTGCGGTCGTGCCCTATTTTCTCTTTAATGTGACAAGGCTGCTCCCGCTGTTCTTCCTGCTCGGAATTTCGCTGCCGGCTTACTTATGTGCATTGTTATATATGCCGGTTTTTGAGAAAATGATAGGAGAGAAAGACACAGACGAAGACAGGCCCTGGGTACTTGATGATGACAATGAGGAAGGAAAGGAAGGATGAGATGAGAACAAGCGGAATTCTGTTTCCGGTATTCAGCCTGCCCGGCAAATACGGGATCGGCTGTTTTTCGGAGGAGGCATACAAATTTGTGGATTTTCTGGTTGATGCCGGGCAGACGTACTGGCAGATCCTGCCGCTGGGCCCGACTGGGTACGGGGATTCACCGTATCAGTCCTTTTCGACCTTCGCCGGGAACCCGTATCTGATCAGTCTCGAGGATCTGATCGGACAGGGGCTGCTCACCGAAGAGGAGTGTGACGCAGTAGATTTTTGTGACGATGATACCAGCGTGGACTACGGCAAGCTGTACACCGGCAGATGGGACCTGCTCCGCAAAGCCTATGGCAGAAGCGATCACAAAGAGAGCGCCGAATTCGCGGCGTTTAAAGAGGACAACGCGTTCTGGCTGTCCGATTACGCGCTCTTTATGGCGGTCAAAGACGCTCATGCCGGCGCCGGCGCAACAGACTGGGAGCCGGACATCAGGGATTACGAGCCGGAAGCGGTGCAGAAATGGGCCGAAGAACTCAGTGAAGAAACCGGATTCTACGAATATCTGCAGTTTGAATTCGCAAGACAGTGGAAGAGATTGCGGGAATATGCTGCTGAAAAAGGCATTAAGATCATCGGCGACATTCCGATCTATGTCTCCGCCGACAGCTCTGATTTCTGGGCGCACAGAGAATTGTTCCAGCTCGATGACAGGGGCCGCATCCGCATGATCGCGGGTGTACCGCCGGACGGATTCTCCGCGACCGGGCAGGTTTGGGGAAATCCTCTCTACAATTGGCCTGTGCACAAGGAGACCGGGTATGACTGGTGGATCCGCCGCATCGCGAAATGCAAGGAGCTCTACGATGTCATCCGGATCGACCATTTCCGCGGATTTGATGAGTATTTTGCCATTCCCGCGGAGGCGGATACAGCGGCCGGAGGTCATTGGGAGAAGGGACCGGGCACGGATCTGTTTGATGCGATCATGGGCAGCCTCGGAGAGACGCCGATCATCGCGGAGGATCTGGGCTACGTGACGGAGACAGTGCGTCAGCTGGTGCGCGACACAGGCTTCCCGAACATGAAGGTACTGGAATTCGCGTTTGATTCCAGAGATTCCTCCGGCGCCATGGAATACCTTCCTTACCGCTACCAGCGCAACTGCGTGGTCTACACGGGAACGCATGACAACGAGACGCTCCGCGGCTGGATCGACAGTATTCTGCCCATTGAGCGCAAGCAGGTCTGCGAGTATCTCGATGTCAGGACGAAGGACCCCCAGGAGATCGTGGAGAAGATGATCATCGCCGCGTTCTCCTCTGTGGCGGACTACTGCATCATCCCTCTGCAGGATTATCTGGGACTGGACAACAGCGCGCGGATCAACCAGCCTTCGACAAACGGCAGCAACTGGAAGTGGAGAGTCGACCGAAAGGACCTCTCCGGACAGCTGGCCGGAAGAATTGCAGCGCTCACCGCTTTATACGGGAGAAACGGCGAATGAAAAAGACCTGGTGGAAAGAAAGTGTAATTTATCAGATCTACCCGCGAAGCTACGCGGACAGCAACGGCGACGGCATCGGCGACCTGAACGGGATCACGTCGAAGCTGGACTACCTGAAGAACCTGGGCATTGACGTCATCTGGCTCTCTCCGGTCTACAAGTCGCCCAACGACGACAACGGCTATGACATCAGCGACTACGAAGCGATCATGGACGAGTTCGGCACGATGGAGGATTTTGACCGGATGCTCGCCGAGGCCCACGCCCGCGGCATCAAAATAGTGATGGACCTCGTCGTCAACCACACCTCCGACGAACACAAGTGGTTCCTGGAGAGCCGCTCCTCTAAGGACAACCCCAAAAGGGATTATTATTTCTGGCGTGAAGGAAGAGACGGCCATGAACCCAACAACTGGGGCTCATGGTTCTCAGGCTCCGCCTGGAAGTATGACGAGACAACGGGCATGTACTACCTGCACCTGTTCTCTCCCAAGCAGCCGGATCTGAACTGGGACAATCCGGCCGTGAGACAGGAGGTCTTCGACATGATGACCCGCTGGTGCGAAAAAGGCATCGACGGATTCCGCATGGACGTCATCAGCCTGATCTCCAAGCCCGCGGGACTGCCGGACGCGCCGCTCATGAATGAGCTTTACGG
>CADCOU010000027.1 GCA_902803155.1 uncultured Lachnospiraceae bacterium
ACCAGGAAAGATTCTGTAGTCACGGCAGTCAATGATTTCGACTTTGAGATCCCGAGCGGACAGCTTGTAGGCCTGCTTGGACCGTCCGGCTGCGGGAAAAGCACCACGCTGCTCATGATCTGCGGGCTGGAGAAGCCGACGGAGGGTCAGATCTTCTTTGATGACGAAGATGTGACGAACGTTCCTCCGGAGGAGCGCGGGGTCGGTCTGGTGTTTCAGAACTATGCCCTGTACCCGCACATGACGGTGGAACAGAACATCATGTTTCCGCTGGGGAACCTGAAAGGTGCTGAGAAGCCGTCGAAAGAAGAAATGAAAAAGCGTGCCCTGGAAGCTGCAAAGCTGGTGCAGATCGACGGCCTGATGGAACGAAGGCCAAAGGAGCTTTCAGGAGGACAACAGCAGAGAGTCGCGATCGCGCGTGCCCTGGTGAAGATGCCGCGTGTGTTGCTGATGGATGAACCTCTTTCCAATCTGGACGCCCGTCTGCGCCTGCAGACACGTGTGGAGATCCGCCGCATCCAGAGAGAGACCGGCATCACTACGATCTTCGTCACACATGACCAGGAGGAAGCGATGTCGATCTCGGATACGATCGTGGTCATGAAGGACGGAGTAGTGCAGCAGATCGGCCGCCCGCAGGATGTCTACGACGATCCCCACAACCTGTTTGTCGCGAAATTCCTCGGAACTCCGCCGATCAATGTATTTAAAGGAAACCTCAGAGGAGGCCGGATCTTTATCGGGGAGGATGCGGTATTTGATATCAGCCAGCTGGATCCGGACCCGGCTGAGGTCCGCGGGCAGGAAGAAGAGACCGGCGCGCTTCGGGGCGGTGTCAAGACCGGACCCGGACGAAAGGCAAAGGATGCCGGCGATACGGATGTCTGGATCGGCATCCGCCCGGAGGGGTTCTTCCTGGATGAGGAAGGACCGCTTACCTGCAGCCTGAAAGGGATAGAGGTCATGGGGCGTGACATGACAGTCATCTCCACGCATCCCGATTTCCAGGGTGAGACGATCCGCACGATCGTGGATTCCGAAAACCGCCCGGATACCGGGAAGGCAGAGGTCAGGTTCCGGATACGCCCTGGTAAGATCTTTGTCTTTGCTGCAGATACGGAAGAGCGGCTGTATGGAAGCAGGTAAACCGGAATCATGCATACTGAGTCCGAAAGATTCAAGAAACGTGCGTGTTTCCCGCGCGCGGATATGGGGTTCTGATTATGGAAACGAATAACAGGAAAGCGTGGCTGTACCTGCTCCCGGCCGGCATCTTTCTGGCCGTCTTCATGGTATATCCGCTGATCGACGTCTTTATCTATTCTCTGGAGGAGAGTTATAACTTTGCCTCCCAGACATCCCGCGGGACGGGACTGTTCAATTTCAGCTACATCCTGCATGATCCTTTCTTCCTGCAGGCTGTCCGAAACACGGCTCTGTGCGTGATCATCACCGTACCGATCTCTACCGGTCTGTCGCTCCTGATTGCGTTCGGCCTCAGTTCCATTAAACCGCTCAGGAATCTGTTCCAGACGATCTATTTCCTGCCGTATGTGACAAACACGCTGGCAGTCGGTCTGGTCTTCATGATCCTGTTCAAGAAAACCGCGTACACGGACGGCATGGTGAACCTGCTGATCCGGTTCTTCCACGGACCGAGCGTTGACTTCATAGACGGTCCGTACTGGGCGAAAATGTTCGTCCTCTGTTTCTATGTGATCTGGATCGTCATGCCGTTTAAGATCCTCATCCTGACAAGTGCCCTCGCGTCGGTGGATTCCAGTTATTACAATGCCGCGAAGGTGGACGGAACGAAGGGATGGCGCATTTTCCTGCGCATCACGCTCCCGATGATCTCACCAACGGTGTTCTACCTGATCATCACCGGTTTCATCGGGGCATTTAAGGAATACTCGGACGCGGTCGCGCTGTTCGGTACGAACCTGAATGCTGCAAAAATGAATACGATCGTAGGCTATATCTACGACATGCTCTACGGTGATTCCGGAGGGTATCCGTCCTATGCGGCAGCAGCTGCTATCCTGCTGTTCATCATTATCCTGACCATCACAGTCGTCAATCTGCTTGTCAGCAGGAAGCACGTATATTATTAAAGGAGGGACGGCCATGACCAATAGAAAGATAAAAACCGTTCTGATCTACGTGCTGCTTGCGCTGTGGGCTCTGATCGTCCTGTTTCCGTTTTACTGGATGGTCCTGACTTCCCTGAAGAGCTACGGCGTGTACAACTCGGAATACATACCGAAGTTCTTCACCCTGTCACCGACCCTGCAGAATTACTTTGACGCATTTTCTGCAGTACCGCTGGGCAGGTATCTGCTGAACACGCTGATCTTTACCGTCTGCACGACAGCCATCATGGTCGTTGTTGCGGTTCTGGCAGCGTTTGCCTTCGCACGGCTTCAGTTCAGAGGGAAGAACCTGGTATTCGCACTGTTCCTGTCCCTGATGATGCTGCCAAATGAACTGGTCATCATCACGAACTTCGTGACCATCACGAACGCAGGCCTTCGGAACTCATTCCCGGGCCTGATCCTGCCGTCGGTCATGTCAGTGTTCTACGTGTATCTTCTCAAGGAAAACTTTGAGATGGTGCCGGATAACCTGTATCTGGCCGCAAAGGTAGACGGGACGAGCGACATGAAGTATCTGCTCCGGGTGCTGGTCCCGATCAGCAGGCCGACGATCATCACCATCATCATCCTGAAGGTCATCGAGTGCTGGAACTCTTATGTATGGCCGAGGCTGATCACAGACGATCCGAAGTTCTATCTGGTCTCTAACGGGATACAGGAGATCCGGCAGAACGGATTCGGCCGGGAGAATATCCCTGCGATGATGGCAGCTGTCGTCGTCATATCGATCCCGCTGATCGTACTGTTCCTCATCTTCCGCAACAAGATCATGGCAGGCGTGCTGAGAGGAGGGACAAAGGGATGAAGCTGACAGATATTATGCGTGGTTTCACTCAGAAGAAAGACCTTCAGAGCGCGGGACAAAGATCCGGCATACCGTCCGGAAAAACACGGATGAAAGTACTGGCTGCGGCAGTATCTGCCCTTGCCTGCGCCTTCTGTCTGACCGGCTGTCACGGAGGCGTCTCCACGACATCATTCGCGGTTCCGGAATCGTTCGATGAAGAGAAGACATACGAGATCACATTCTGGGCGAAGAATGACACCAACAAGACGCAGGTTAAGATCTATAACAAGGCAGTGGCCGACTTCGAGAAACTGTATCCGGAGATCAAGGTCAATCTGCGCCTGTATACGAATTACGGAGACATATACAACGACGTCATAACGAACATTTCCACCCAGACGACGCCGAATGTCTGTATCACATACCCGGATCACATCGCAACCTACAAGATGGGTGAAAACGTGGTCGTCCCGCTGGATGATCTGGTCGCGGACGACAAGTACGGGCTCGGCGGCTCCGAGGTACGTTTCGAAGCTCCTGCTGAAGACGAGATGATCCCGAAGTTCCTCGAAGAGGGCAGGATCGACGGATTCCTGTATGCTCTTCCTTTCATGCGCTCCACGGAAGCGTGCTACATAAATAAGACTTATGTGGAGAAGCTTGGATATGAGGTTCCGGATGTGCTGACATGGGACTTCATCTGGGAAGTTTCCGAGAAGGCGATGGAGAAGGATAAGGACGGGAACTTCAAGGTAAATGGGCAGAATGTCCTGATTCCGTTTATCTACAAATCAACCGATAACATGATGATCCAGATGCTGCAGCAGAGCGGTGCCGGTTATTCCACCCCCGAGGGCGAGGTGCTCCTATTTAACGATACCACCAGGGATATCCTGAAAGAGGTTGCTGCTCATGCGAAGAGCCGGGCATTCTCTACTTTTAAGATCTCCAGTTATCCGGCCAATTTCCTGAATGCAGGCCAGTGTATCTTCGCCATCGATTCTACTGCAGGCGCAACCTGGATGGGATCGGATGCTCCTCTGGTAGACATCAGCCCGGACAAACTGGTCAGGTTCGAGACAGCGGTACGCCCGGTTCCTCAGTTTGATCCCGGCAACATGCAGATGATGTCGCAGGGACCTTCCGTCTGTATCTTCAACAAACAGGATCCGCAGGAGGTGCTGGCCAGCTGGCTGTTCGCGCAGTATCTGCTGACTAACGATGTGCAGATCGCATACTCCGGGACGGAAGGGTATCTCCCGGTCACATCAAAGGCTCAGCAGTCTGAAGAGTATCAGGAGTATCTGGCGGCTGCCGGAACGGATAACGGGGAGCATTATCAGGTTAAGATTGATGCGTCCAGGCTGATCATGGATCACACGGAAGATACCTTTGTCACGCCGGTGTTCAACGGGTCCGCCTCCCTTCGCGACGCAGCCGGTTACCTGATCGAAGACGTGTCCAAAGGCGCTAGGAGGAAGAAAGACATAGATGATGCCTATCTGGATGAACTCTTTACGAATGTGAAGAAACTTTACCACCTGGATCAGATCGAAGTTTCCGGGTCAGAGGAGAACTCAAGAGACCTTGGGCCGCTTCCCGCAACGGCAGTCGGGCTGCTGGCACTTCTTGGAGCAGCCTGGGCACTGATCCTCCTGTATATGATCGCGGAACGGATACGTTCCGGGAAGAAAAAGTGATGTTGCCGTTTGATTAATTAAATAATAGTTCGTCAAATGGCATATGATATTGGAAAAGGTACTTGAGTTATCTGCCCGGAAGTTGATATAATAAACTGACTTTTGGCAATACACGTGGGTGTATGCAAACTATGAGGAGGAAGAGGGACTATGAAGAAATTCAGAGTAGCAGCGGCGGCTCTCCTTGTGACTGCCCTCGCGCTCACCGGGTGCAGCAGCAAGAAGCAGGAAACTGAGGCCCCGAAGGAAACGCAGGCTCCGGTTGTCGAGGAAGCTTCTGAAGCAGTCGAAGAGGCAGCTGCAGTTGTCGAGACGGAAGCTGCGGAAGCAGTATCCGAAGCGGCGGAAGTAGTCGAGGCGGTAGAGACCGAAGCGGCGGAAGCAGTTGAAACGGATGAGACTGAAGCAGCGGAAGCGGCTGAAGAGATTCAGACCGAAGCGGCTGAGACCATCGAAGAGATTCTGACCGAGGTCGAGGAAGCAGTTGAAACGGCTGAGACGGAAGTAGCGGCTGAAGAGATTCAGACCGAAGCGGCTGAGGCCATCGAAGAGGTTCTGACTGAGGTCGAGGAAGCAGTTGAAGCTGCTGAGACTGAGGTTGCAGAGGCTGTCGAGGAAGTCCTGACTGAGGTCGAAGAAGCAGTTGTTGAGGAGACCGAGGCACCTGTCGTCGAGGAGACGGAAGCAGTTGTTGAAGAGACCGAAGCACCTGTCGTCGAGGAGACGGAAGCAGTCGTCGAGGAGACCGAGGCACCTGTCGTCGAGGAGACGGAAGCAGCTGTTGAGGAGACCGAAGCACCTGTCGTCGAGGAGACGGAAGCAGTTGCTGAGGAGACTGAGGCACCTGTCGTCGAGGAGACGGAAGCAGCTGTTGAGGAGACCGAAGCACCTGTCGTCGAGGAGACTGAGGCAATTGAGACCATCGAGGAAGTTCTGACTGAGGTTGAAGAAGCGATCGAAGAAGTTGAGACCGAAGCTGCAGAGGCAATCGAAGAGCTTCTTACTGAAGCTGAGGAAACTGTGGAAGCAGTCGAAACAGAGGAGACCGTCGAAGAAGTTCTGACCGAGGCGGTGGAAGAAGTTGAGACTGAGGCAGAGGAACTGGTGGAAGCTCTGACCGGTCTGCTTGCAGGTGAGACCGAGACTGAGGCAGTTGAGACCGAGACTGAGGCAGTTGAGACCGAGGCTGAAGAAGCGGTTGAAGAAGTCCTGACCGAAGCGGAAGCAGTTGAGACTGAAGCAGAGGCTGAAAATGTCATGTCTTATGAAGACTACGCTGCGGCAGAGGTCGATGATCCGGTTGTCATCGAAGCTTATGTGCAGGCGAAGCAGGCATGGTACGAAGGAAATCAGGAAGTCGGAACAGATACCGCTACCATCTACGCTCAGGATGAGAATGGCGGATACTTCCTGTACAACATCCCGGTATCCGAAGAAACCTACAACAAGCTTGAAGAAGGCACCAAGATCAGAGTCAGCGGATACAAGTCTGAATGGGCAGGTGAAGTTGAAGTCGTTGTTGATGATGATCTGACTGAAGTTGAGATCATCGACGGCGAGTTCGTTGCGGATCCGGTCGATGTCACGGATGCCCTGGCAGATGAAGATGCTCTGAAAGAGTTTATCAATCAGAAGGTTTCCTTCACCGGACTGACTGTTGAAGCAGTTGTCTCCGGAGATGAGACCGAGGCTGAAGACGGTGCTGCAGAAGCAGCTGCATTCCAGTATGGCTGGGATGGTTCCGGCAGCGAGGGAGACGATCTGTACTTCTACGCTTCCAAGGATGGCCAGACCTATACATTCGTAGTGGAATCCTACCTGTGCGGACCGGACACTGACGTTTACAAGGCAGTGAAGGATCTTAAGGCAGGCGACACCATCGATCTGGAAGGCTTCCTGTACTGGTATGAAGGACCGCAGCCGCATATCACAGGCGTCACCGTAGAGTGATCCTTACAGCAAATATGCGGAGCAGACAGCGGCTGTTCTGAAGTGAGATAAGACACAGGAGAAGGTGCCGTGTTCATTATGAACCGGCACCTTCCTTCTTATTCACGATGGAGAACCATTCCTCGCCATACAGGCCGTTTTATGAGAAAAGCAGATAATGAGACAGAATCAGGAGGCATACGGAGATGGTATCGTTTGAGAGTGACTATATAAACGGAGCTCATCCGGAGATCATAAAGAGGCTGACGGAAACAAACCTTGAACCCCTGTCTGGCTATGGCATGGATCCGTATTGTGAGAGCGCAAAAGAGAAGATCCGCCTTGCGGTCGGCCTGGAAGACGCGGATGTGGAATTCCTGGTCGGAGGAACACAGACCAACGCGGTGATCATTTCCACCATGCTTACCGGATATGAGGGTGTGATCGCGGCAACGACCGGACACGTCAGTCTCCATGAAGCAGGAGCGATCGAGTACACCGGACACAAAGTCCTGGAGCTTCCGCAGGTGAACGGTAAGCTCGTTCCGGAGGAACTGCGCAGGTTCCTCAAACGCTTCTGGTCCGATGGAAACCATGATCACATGACCTTCCCGGGGATGGTATATCTGTCGCATCCCACAGAATACGGGACGCTTTACACGAAGCAGGAACTGACGGAGATATCGGATATCTGCCATGAATATCAGATCCCTCTGTTCCTGGACGGTGCGCGTCTGGGCTACGGGTTGATGAGTCGGGATATCGATCTGACACTCCGTGATATCGCCGGACTGTGCGACGTGTTCTATATCGGCGGTACGAAAGTAGGAGCTCTGTGCGGAGAGGCAGTCGTGTTTACGAAAGACAATAAGCCGAAGCAGTTCGTGACATGCATAAAGCAGAGAGGTGCTCTTCTTGCGAAGGGCAGGCTGCTTGGCATCCAGTTTGATACGCTGTTTACGGATGATTTGTACTTCCGGATCAGCCGTCATGCGATCGACATGGCTGAGAAATTGAAGGAGATAATCCGCTCGCACGGCCTGAGCCTGCTGCTCGATTCTCCGACGAACCAGCAGTTCGTCATCCTGGAAAATGAACAGCTGAAAAAACTGCAGCAGAAAGTGGCGTTCAGTTTCTGGGAAAGCTACGATGATACGCACACGGTCGTACGACTTGCTACGAGCTGGTCGACGACCGAAGAAGATCTCCGTGCGCTGGACGAGGCGCTGTCGTGCTAACTTGTGTTAATGATACATTTTATAAAAAAGTTTCCTGCATCATGTTTTGCAGGAAACTTTTTGCATGCATCTGAAGTTTAATGAATAAAAAAATGTACTGTGAACAGAAATAAAACATGACGGGATTACTGTTCCAGGATCCCGCAGCTCCCAATGGCTGCGACCGCTTCTTTCATTTTTTCCGGGGGCAGGACCAGAGCCATGCGGATGTACCCTTCACCCAGAGAACCGAAGGAGGCACCGGGTGTCACGATCACGCCGGATCGCTCCATCAGCTCCATGGTAAATGCCGAGGAATCCTGATATCCGTCCGGAAGTTTTGCCCAGACGAACATCGTTCCTTTTGAATCGGGAACATCCCAGCCGATACTTCTCAGACCGCCGCACAGGGTTTTCATGCGCTCTTCATAGTCCCGGCACTGCTTTGCAACACCTTCCTGCGGACCGTTCAGAGCGGCAGCGATCCCGTACTGGAGCGGCAGGAACATGCCATAGTCGAACTGGCTCCTTACGTTGGAGAAGGTTTTGACCACATCACGGTTCCCCAGGACCAGGGAGGTACGGCAGCCGGTCATATTGTAGGACTTGGACAGGGAATAGAATTCGATCCCGACTTCCCTTGCCCCGGGATAGGACAGGAAGGACTTTCCGACCCTTCCGCCATAGATGATATCGGAGTATGCATTGTCATGGATCACGGTCACATTGTGCTTCTTCGCCCAGGCGATCAGTTCTGTGTAAAATGCATCATCCGCGACCGCACAGACCGGGTTGAGCGGATAGGAGACCAGGATGTATTTCGCTTTATCAGCCGTCTCGTCCGGGATCGATGAGAAATCGATGAGGTAGTCATTCTCACTCTTCAGGTCATACTCCGCCACATTCACGGCGCAGAGCTGGGGACCGATGGAAAAGATCGGATAGCCGGGATTCGGGACCAGAACCGTATCGCCCGGATCGCACATGGCAAGTGCGATGTGGGCCATTCCCTCCTGGGAACCGCTGATCGTCATGATCTCATCGTCTTCCAGATCCACACCGAAACGCTTCCGGTAGAAATTGCGGACGGCTTCTTTCAGGAACGGACGGTCTGTCAGAGCATACTTGTAATTCTCAGGATCACGGGCGGCTTCCGAGATCGCATCCATGATATGAGGAGCCGTCGGAAAATCGGGTGTTCCGACAGACAGGTTATAGATCGTCTTTCCTGCTTTCTCCAGCGCCATCTTTTTCTCATTCAGGACAGCGAAGATACCTGCTTCGAATCTCTGTGATCTCTCAGAAAATGTAATGTTCATATTGGTGTTGTATTCCTTTCGTGTTTTGGAGTCGGGTGACGGATACTCCGGTTCACCCGGTCTGCCGGTGACAGGCTTGTATCCGGTCCTGCAGCTCTTCAGACGCCTTCCAGCATATTGATATTGATCAGGAACCTCCGGAGCCTCTCATTGTTCGGATGCTCGAAGATATCATTGGCCGTGCCGTCTGCCACGATCTTCCCGTTTTCCAGGAAAATGATCCGCTTCGCGACGCTTCTCACAAACGGCATCTCGTGTGTGACCAGAAGGATCGTATTGCCATCCTGCGCAGCTGCCCGCACCGTCTGAAGAACCTCTCCAACAAGTTCCGGGTCCAGGGCGGAGGTCGGCTCATCCATCAGAAGGAGGAGCGGATCCATCGCAAGCGCGCGGGCGATCGCGACTCTCTGCTGCTGTCCGCCGGACAGGTGCCTCGGATAGTGGAACAGGCGGTCGCCCATGCCTACCTTCATCAGATGGCGGAGGGCGATCTCCCTTGCGGACTTTACGTCCAGGCCCTTCACGACTGTAAGACCTTCCATCACATTTTCCAGAGCATTTTTCTGCCGGAACAGGTTGAACTGCTGGAAGACCATCTCCGTATGGGTGCGCAGCTCATTGATCTCTTTTGAGTTATGTGTAGTCAGGTCATAGGTCTTTCCTCCGATGGTGACAGTCCCTGCCTCCGGCTTTTCCAGAAGGTTCAGGCAGCGAAGAAGCGTGGACTTGCCGGTACCGGACGGACCGATCAGGGCGATCACATCTCCCTTCTCGATGTCCAGGTCAACCTGGTCCAGGACAATGTTGTTTCCGAACCGTTTGCTCAGCCCTCTGATCTCGATATAGCTCATAAGGCGCCTCCGTTCCTGC
>CADCOU010000028.1 GCA_902803155.1 uncultured Lachnospiraceae bacterium
GGATCAGGATACGCAGATGGTCCGCTGTTTCCTCCCCGATGCCGGCCTCCCGGATCAGACTCTCAAAGAAGTCAGCATGACCGATGCTGATCTGGAAGTCAGAGAGTCCTGCACGGAGCAGCATCTCCACCGCCATCGCTATGATCTCTGCATCCGCGTCTGCCGACCCTTCCCCGATCAGTTCCGCGCCAATCTCGGTATTCTCCTTCAGCCTCCCTCTGTGTTCCTGATGGTTCACAAAAGTCCGCCCCAGATAGCACAGACGTACCGGCCTGTCTGATTCAAGGAAATATCTGCCGGCAGCCCTCGCGATCGATGGTGTGAAATCAGGTCTCAGTACCAGGGTATTGCCTTCGCGGTCAAAGAATTTGTACAGGTCCCTGGACGGGATCGTACCGATGTCACTGCCGAACACGTCGAAGAATTCAAACGTGGGTGTCTCGATATCCCGGTATCCGTACGAAGAAAGGACCGCATGCAGCTTCTGTTCGACGATCTGCTTGCGCTCGCACTCATCTCCGTATATATCACGGACTCCCTCCGGCGTATGTAAGATCTTCTGATTCATAAGGTGCCCTCGGATGCTTTACTGTGATAAAGCGATAAATCGACAAATTTCTGTTATCGTAGCGGAATCCGCCTTTTCTGTCAACTGAGTGGGGGGATTTTCCCGATTTAGTTCACGCCTTCGGTGATATCGCAGTTATTTAGTCATTAGCCCAATCGTGGCGCTCCAGATCCATCTGAAGCGCATCGAGGAACGGAAGCAGTATCCCGTGCTGATTTGGCATGATGCGAAGATCCGTATCGATCTCGTCAAACGGTACGGACTTACGGCCGCCCTCCTGCGCCCTGTTCCATGCACGTTCCAGATCACTGAACGGCATATAGTAGAATTCATCTCTGGAAGAATAAAACAGCAGCAGGAACGCGATCCCGTTCTGCTCTTCGAAATGCCGCATGAATTCCACCTGGTGCTCATGGACATTCTGCAGACTGAAGGTGTCCGTTTTGGTCTCCTTAGCGTCAAAACAGACCGGGATCCCCTGCACGACGCCGATATAGTCTACGGTAGACTTCTGATCGAAATATGCCAGCGTGATGTGCCGGGATTCTTTATCGATATCAATCGGCGTGATCGGTGTCGGTATCTTCTGGATAAGTGCCAGTTTCTTCTCCCGGTACTGGTCGAGCGTCCGGTTGATCAGATCCTCCAGCGTGCTTCCGCGGAGGCCTCGCGAATTCCATGTTGCCATATCAGGAAAGATGTTCTCCTTTTACTATATTCCTAAACGGTCCCGGAAGCGGTGCGATGAATTCTCTGCCTGAGAGATACGCGAGCGTTCCATCTGTCTTTGGGAAAATGATCCGTCCCGCATGAAGGAGCTGTCCCTTCAGTCCGTATTCCCTTCGGAAATAATCATTCCGCCTGCTGTTTCCGTACTTCGGGTCACCGATTACCGCATGTCCGATCGAAGAGAGATGAGCCCGGATCTGATGACTCCTCCCGGTGACGAGTTCTACTTCCAGAAGCGTCAGTTCATGCCTGTCATCCCCGTCGCTCCGGTGTGCAAGCGGTCTGTAACGTGTCACGATACGATGTCCGCCGTCTCTGTCCGGTCCATCCGCGCTTTCCACGATCCGGACGGTATTGTTCTTTTCATCCTTGTACAGCCATCCGTCGATCTCAGCCTCCTGGTCAATGCGTCCGGCAACAAGCGTCTGATAGTACTTATGGATCGTCCGGTCACGGAACATGGCGGACAGTTCCCTGAGACCTGCGGAAGACTTGCCGACAGCCACGATACCGCTGGTATTGCGGTCCAGACGGTTGCACACAGACGGGCGCACCGTCCGGAGACTGTCCGGCGTAACTGCTCCGGACGCAAGCAGGTAGCCGACTGCGTACTCATTGAGAGATACGTCTGAGGGAGAAGCCTTCTGACTCAGCATTCCGGCGATTTTATTGATCAGGAGGACATGTTCATCCTCATACAGGATATCCAGGTCCGTCTCCGGATAATCCGTCTCTTTGGCCGGTTCTGTAAGCTTTTCCAGTGTCTCGTCGGAAAAGAACAGGCGGATCACATCTCCCTGCTTCAGTTTCACTGCTGCATCGGTTTTCTTACCGTTCAGGGTAATGTTCTTCTTGCGGAGCATCTTGTAGACGAATCCGGATGATGCCTGCGAAAGGTATCTCTGCAGGATACGATCCAGCCTCTGCCCTTCCTCCAGCGAAGTAACTATGATCTCTTTCATATGGATATGCTCTTAATAATTCGAAGGACCGCTTCGTCCCTGGTCTCTCCCTGATGCTGCTCATCCGGAACATATTTCAGTCCTTCCCGGTATCTTTCCGGATCGGAAGCGAGCTGGGAGATACGTTCCTTATACTGGTCGAATCTTCGGAATATCTTCAGCGCAGGATTGCCGAGTCCGTTGCCGTGGATGATCTTGCGCATATGCGTCTCCATGAACTCAAACCTGCCCTTCTCAGCGCTGGAATAACACGCGATGCTGTTCCCGCACACAACGACGGCATCCAGCGAAAGCCTGCCTTCGTAGGCGGTCACACACAGCTCGTACCCGTGGACCAGATCGCCTGCAATCTCTTCCGTCACTTCATAGACATTGGGTTCAACCGGTTTCTGGAGCAGGATCATGATCATGGAGGTCGCCCACTTCGCAGCGGGAAGCACTCCGAGGATCGACACAAGCGTAAGCAGGTTCCTCCTGGTGCCGGTCATGATGTATCCTGTGAAGAATATGAGCAGGCATACTCCGAACAGGAACGCAACGATCGCGATCCTTTTCTTTTTCTCGTAGGCATAATAACCGAAATCACCTTTTACCGGGTGTTTTTTCCTGTTCCTATCCAACTTCTCCGTCCTTCCTGGTCTACTCATGTATTCAAAGAATCTCTGTAAAATCCTGTATAAAGAGGTCCGCGAGAGTCTTTACTTCCTCTCTTCTCGGAAGCGAATAGTCGTCTGCGATGGCAATGACTTCCATGCCTGCTCTTTTCGCTGCGATAATCCCGTTCGGAATATCCTCAAACACGATCAGTTTCTCCGGGGCAATGCCCCACTCATCCGCTATGGAAAGAAAAATGTCCGGCGCCGGTTTTCCCTTCGGTACTTCTCTTGCTGTCATGATGGTATCGAACATCTCTCTTACTCCGTTGGAAGAGAGACATTCCTTCGTAAGTTCTACGGAATTGCTGGTTGCGATGCCGATCTTCATGTTCCGCTCTTTCATCTGCTCCAGCAGCTCCATCGCGCCTTTTTTGAGTCTGACACGGTGACGGTAGTGATCGATCGCCATCTCATTCCAGTCACTCTGCATCGTTTCGATACTGTCCTGTATGCCGAAATGCTCTTTGAAATAAACTGCGGTCTCTGTGATGCTCATGCCTTCGATCTCTCTCTGAAGGTTCTCCGGCATGTCTATGCCATAGCGTCCGAGATACTCGATATCAATATCCTTCCACATCCACATGGAATCCATCAGGGTTCCGTCCATGTCGAATATAGCGCCTTTTTTATCACGCCACATGTTTCTTCCTCCGCTGACCGGCCGGATGCCGGATCCCATGTTCATTTATCCGGAAACGCTCCTCTCCAGAGCCTTGATCTCTTCATCCGTAAGTGTTCTGTACGAGCCCGGAGCAAGCGCCGGGTCCAGCAGCAGTTTTCCCATGGCGATCCGCTTCAGAAAGCGGACATCTCTTCCGCATGCCTGGAACATCCGCTTGATCTGATGAAACTTTCCCTCCGAGACGGAAACAGCTGAGCAGCACTCATTTTCTCCGCATCTCGCATAATCAGCCAGGGCGATGCTTTTCATGCAGAACTCCTGCATCTCATCGGGACTGACTATGCCCGGCGGCATCGTACCCGCGGTGTTTTCCCCGGCTCCCTGCTTTACGTACTCCTCCAGAAAATCGCCGTCCACTGACAGGAACCTCAGCTGAGCGGGAAGCGTTCTCTTCTTTTCCCCTATATCGATCCCTTCCAGAAACCGCTGTATGATCTCTTCGTCCGGCATGCCTGTTATAACTGCGAAATACGTCTTCGAAACATGTCTCCCCGGCGAGAGCAGGTTATGCGACAGCATACCGTCATTGGTAAGCAGGAGCAGTCCTTCCGTATCCTTATCGAGCCTTCCGACCGGAAAAAGCTTTGCTGCGAACGGTTCATCGACCAGATCCAGGACGGTACGCGTTCTGCGGTCTTCCGTAGCACTTACAACTCCTGCCGGTTTATTCATCATGATGCAGATCCTGCCGGCCGGCAGGATCCTTCTTCCATCCAGGAGTACACAGTCTGTTTCCGGTTCGGTCTTTGTTTCCGGCCTGATGTCCGTACTGCCGTTCACCGATACCCTGCCTGCCCTGATCAGTTTTTTTATCTCACTCCTGCTGAAAGATGTTTCTTCCGCGAGGAACCTGTCCAGTCGCCGCATAGATCTCCTGCCCGCATATTCTCTCTGTCGGCGGATTCCGAACCTCTTACCTCTGCAGGTTTCACGCAGAGGGAGGCTTTTACGAAAAAGAAGGGCATCTGCAGCAATGAACAGATGCCCGAACTTCTGAAGTTCTGTACTTGATCCGGAAGACAGAACAGGAATATTATTCCTCTTCCGTTTCCTGCATATCTTCAGCTGCCGGAGCTTCTTCCACTTCGGCTGCCTCTTCCTGCCTGTCGTAAACTGAAGGCGCGACCTGCGGGGAAAGTTCCCTTCTGTTTTTGGTCACGATGTCATAGCAGCTCTGGATCGCATTGATAAAATTGTTATATCTTGTGCCTGCGGAGTCAAGGGTGTGTCCCATGATCTTCTCGAGGTTATCCAGCATCTCATCTGTATAAGCGATGGCACTCATGCGGATATTGTTGGAATCATTCGTTGCGTTATCAACGATCTCCTGCGCCTGCTGGTTGGTCTGTTCGATCAGCCGGTTGGACTGTTCCAGCGCCTTCTGCATGACTTCACTCTCACTGACGATCTTGTCTGCCTTTGCCTGTGCATCGGCAATAATCTGATCCGCCTTGGACTGTGCGTCTGCAAGGATCGCATCCTTGTTGCTGATGATCTTCTGATAGCGCTTGATCTCGTCCGGAGTCTTCATGCGAAGTTCACGGAGCATCTCCTCCAGTTCTTCCTTGTTTACCACGATCTTCGTGGAAGAAAGCGCCTGGAACTTGCAGCCGTCAATATACTCTTCGATTTCCTCAATGATCTGTTCAATTCTGCTGGCCATAACTGAATCTCCTTACTCTGCATCCGCGTAAGCGGTATGCGCTCCCTTATTAATCTGCTGCTCCCTCAATCCTGTCAACGGTTACTGTATTTTTCCCTGACTGCTTCCTCTACGAAATCAGGGACGAACTTCGAAACATCTCCCCCGTACGAAGCGACTTCCCTGACTGTCGTACTGCTGAGATACGCGTATTCCAGATTAGTCGTCAGAAATATCGTATCGGTATCAGGTGCCATGATCCGGTTCGTCTGCGCCATCTGCAGTTCATACTCAAAATCAGTGATCGCACGCAGACCGCGGATGACGAATTCGGCATCTTTTAACTTCAGAAAATCAACAAGCAGACCGTCAAAAGACTCTACTGTAACATTCGGAATGTCTCTCGTTATAATCTGTAACATATTAACACGTTCCTGTACAGAAAACAACGGATTTTTTCCCTTGTTGATCAGCACTCCGACGATCAGTTCGTCAACGATCGCGGCAGCTCTTTCAATAATATCGATATGTCCCAGGGTAACCGGATCAAAGCTGCCCGGATATACTGCTCTTCTAATCATGCCTGTCCCTGCCTGGTTCCTGTCCCGTCCGGTTCCCTTCCGCCGCCTGTCATCTCTTTCAGCTGTGCCTCTTCAGGAATACATGCCGGTTGGATCCGTAGTTCTTATCCTTCGTAATCTCAAAGCCAAGTTCGTCCGCGTAAGAGAAATCCGTTTCCACCGCAGCCTCTACGATGATCAGACTGTCCTTCCCTGCGATCGTATTGTCTCTGAGTGCTTCCAGTACTTTTTTCTCCAGTCCGTTCTCATAGGGCGGATCCATGAAGATCACGTCAAAGCTCTTCTCGCCGTCCATGGAGACCACGGTCCGGATAACATCACCTGCGATCACCCTCGCATGTTCCGTCAGGTGTGTGAAGTTCAGGTTCTGCCGGATTATCTGAAGCGCATTCCTGTCCTGTTCCACGAACGCGGCGCAGGCCGCTCCTCTGCTGAGCGCTTCTATACCTATTGCACCGGTGCCGGAAAACAGATCCAGGAACCTGCAGCCTGGTATCTCGGGAGCGATGATATTAAAGAGCGTCTCCTTGATGCGGTCCGTAGTCGGCCTGGTACCGCTGCCCCGTACAGTCTTCAGAGGCAGGCTTCTCGCCGTACCCGCGATCACTCTCAACTCAGTTCTCCTTCCTGACCGCCTGTCTCCAGTCCAGACTGCCGCGGTCCATGCCGAGAACCATCACCTCAGCGGTTGCCATATTCGTAGCGATCGGGATGCTGTACCGGTCGCATTCCCTGGTGATCTCTATGATATCCGGTTCATTCGGACTGCTCATCATAGGATCGTAGAAATAGATCACCAGATCCATGTATTCCCGCTGTATCATGTCGACAAGCTGCTTCTCGCCGCCGACAGATCCTGACAGGAACTTATGAACTTTCAGATTTGTAGACTGCTCGATCCTGCGGCCGGTCATCTCGGTCGCATACAGTTCATGCTTTGCAAGTATATATTTGTATGCCACGCAGAAATTCTCTATCAGATCTTTTCTGCTTCCCGCAGCAATAAACCCAATATTCATCAGTCGGATCTCCGTTCTTCTTCCTTTCCTCAGGTTAGTTACATATTAGCAAATCATTTATGAAATGTTAAGTGAAAAACAGGCCGGAAAGCGCGTTCCGGCCTGCTGTATGATCATTTTCTGATCTTTATATCAAACTTCGTCGTCCGCATCATGTGGGCAACCTGTCTTGCGTCCGGGATCACCAGACTGAACGAACTGGCTGCGCCTGCGCACATGCCTTCCTTGAACGCCGTTTCCGGATCGCCGTCCGAACCGAGATAGCCTGCAATGAACCCCGCAATCATAGAATCACCTGCGCCGACGGTACTGACCACATCACCCTTGATGGCATCTGAACTGTAGATCGTCCCGTCTTCCGCAAGAAGGACGCCACCCTGTCCGCCCATGCTCACAAGTACGTTGCGCGCCCCTTTCTCCTGGAGCTTCTTCGCGTAGGGAACCGCCTCTTCGAGGCTGTTTATCTGCACTCCGAATATCTCACCCAGTTCCTCGCGGTTCGGCTTGATCAGCCACGGATGATACTGCAGCGTTCCGGTCAGGAGTTCCTTCTCCGCGTCGACGACCACATTCAGGTTACGTCCTTCCAGGAACTGCAGAACCTGCCTGTACATGTCCGATGGCAGAGTATCCGGTATATGGCCTGCAAGAAGCAGGAAATCTCCGTCCACCAGGCAGCGCAGCCGGGCGTAGAGGATTCCGATGTCTTCGTCTGTGATCTCGGGGCCCTGTCCGTTGATAGCCGTCTCATCCTTCGAGATGATCTTCATGTTGATGCGGCTCATGCCCTTTTCGACGTTGATGAAGTTATTCTTTACGCCGATCCCGTGAAGCAGCCTCTTGATCTCGGCACCGGTAAACCCGGCAATGAATCCGAGGGCTGTGTTTTCATACCCGAAATTTTTCAGGGCGATGGAAACATTGACGCCTTTTCCGCCGGGATAAACCTTTTCAGAACTGGTCCGGTTGATCACGCCTGTCTGAAAA
>CADCOU010000029.1 GCA_902803155.1 uncultured Lachnospiraceae bacterium
CTGCGGCTGGTACAGGCAGGAAGGAGTCCCCTGGGATGTCAGCATGGGAGACTACGAGGTATCGGAAACCCTGTTCCCGGAAGGGATCCGGAAGACGGCGGACATGATCCGGGAAGCCGGGATGATCCCGGGCATCTGGTTTGAGGCCGAATGCGTCGGGGAAGCTTCCGGAGTCTGGCAGGCGGAAGACCACCTGCTCCACAGGGACGGAAAGGTGCTGACGACAACGAGGAGACGTTTCTGGGATATGACAGATCCATGGGTCTGGTCATATCTGGACTGAAAACTCATCGGCATGCTCAGGGAAAATCATTTCGGATATCTGAAGGTGGACTACAACGATGAGATCGGACCCGGAGCGGACGGATGTGAATCACCCGGCGAGAAGCTCCGCCGGCAGATGCTGGAAAGCTACCGGTATTTTGAACATATCTCAGAAGAACTGCCCGGCATTATCATCGAGAACTGCGCTTCCGGCGGACACCGTCTGGAACCCGGATACATGAAGCGCACGAGCATGGCTTCCTTCTCGGATGCCCACGAATGCGTGGAGATCCCGATGATCGCAGCCAATCTGCACAGATGCATACTGCCGCAGCAGAGTCAGATTTGGGCTGTCATGCGCAGGACCGATTCCCTGAAGAGAACTGCCTGGTCAGTCATCAGCACCTTTCTCGGAAGAATGTGCGTTTCAGGAGATGTACTGGATCTCTCCGATGAGCAGTGGAGAATCATAGAAGAAGGGATCGCGTTTTACAGAAAGATCGTCCCTGTCCTGCGTAACGGCTGTTCCTTCCGCTTCGGAACAAAGGTGCGCAGCATGCGGCATCCGGAGGGATGGCAGGCTCTGCTGCGCGTTACGGACCGGGAAGGATATGTGGTGTGGAATACCTACGCGTACGCCGGGAAAGCAGAGTCGTCGCCGGAGATACGCATTCCGCAGTGCGGCCGGTGGGAGATCGCCGAAGTCTTCTCCCATGCGCCGCAGTCCTTCCGTCAGGAAGGCGATGCCATCATCTGGGAAGACCCGGAGGACTATACCGCATTCGCCATGCGGCTGAAAAAGATCATTCCGGACTGAAGAGACTCCTGACATAGCGGATACTGCTCAGATATTCCTCGTCGCTGCTGAGATGCTCGATGATAAAAGGCATGTCCGGATCCGTTTCTTCTGCCCTGCGGATCAGATGCGGAAGATCGATCCCCCCGCCGCCGGGATATGTCTCCCTGAAGTGGACGGTATAATCCCCTTCCATGCAGACATCCTTCAGGTGGCAGCTCTTTGTATATCTGCCGAGCTTTTCAAAGCATTCATCGATAAACTCTTCATTGAAGAAATAACGGACCGGCGTTGTCATCCAGTTAAAGACATCCAGATGCACCGCAAAACGGTCGCGGTCTACCGCTTCCAGAAGGTTCAGATAACTGTCGGGGCCGTCCGGGATCATCCACGGCATGGACTCGATGGTGAACCATGTGTTTTTCGGATTGACCTCGTCAATGATCCTCCGGATCGTCTCCACACCGAGTTCCCATGTTTCTTCCAGATAGTTTTCCCGGTAAGCGCCGTCCCACCGGCTGCCCCGCGCACCGAGTATGTTGACGCAGCAGCGCGCGCCGATCCGGTCAGCCAATGCCAGCTGGCCGGCAGCATACCGGATGGCTTTTTCCCTCTCTTCTTCATCCGGATCCAGCGTATTGCGCCAGACTCCCACCTCGGCGATCACAAGACCGTACTTTGCAGCTTTCTTCACATATTCATCCACTGCGGACGGATCGTCCTCACAGGTCAGATGAAAATTTATGGCTTCCAGTCCGAGCGAGCGGTGCTTCGCCGCCCATTCCTCCGCACTCTCATGTGCGAGGGGGGATGATGTTCCAAGTTTCATGACAGAGCATTCCTTTCTGTACGGATAACCGTCATCCCGTCTTCCCAGGAAGAAAACGGTCCGGGCAGCACTTTGCCGGTATGTCTGCGGCCTGTGATATCAGCCGGTACGCATGAGACCTGTTTTCTCTTCCGGATCTTCGACGGATCTCTGAGTACCTGCACGGGTTTTGCCGGACCCGGCGCATGCACGGGACTGTCCTTTCTCTCCTCCAGGCTGAGTTTCCCGTCTTCCAGACGGAAGCCGAACCACGCACTGTTTCCTGTCAGGTCGTATCCGCAGAATTCTCTCCATGTATCCAGATCCAGACAGAGTTCAGGCGCCGGATACATCACCCGCAGATAGCCGCCGCTCATGCAGAGAAACAGGTTTCCCTCCGACTCATTATCCTGCGTGGGAAAAACGATCGCCGCTTCAGCGCAGTCATAGAAGATATTGTTCAGGATCCTTGCCTTTCTCGACGTGCCTCCCCGCTCCAGTCCGCCCATGCGGAAGCTGACCGGTTTCGCGTAGTAGCCGCTGTGTCTGCACTTCCCGATCAGGTTGTGCGCAACGATCAGGCGGTCCGTCCCCTCGCAGTAAACCCCGTACCCGTTTACCACGTCATGTTCTTTCATTTTGTACCATCCGGAAGAACCCGGCTCGGAAGGAACTTCGGAGGGATCGAAACGGCCTTCCACGTTCCAGATGACATTGTTGTCGATCAGATTGGTCCCCTCTTTGGTGCACTCGATGAAAATGGCTTCCCTCTGCTCGATCCCGTCCAGGAACAGGTTCGAGGTGATCCGGGTATTCTGTGAATGATCTCCGGAAACGGTTAATCCCCTGTCCGAAAACTCAGGGAGAGGTCTCAGTTTCCAGCCTGTGCTCTCCGAAAAATCCGTCACTTCCTCCGAAGCCCGGATACAGACTTCTTCCCCCGGATACGCTTCGTAACTGATCATATGCGTCGGATCCGTTCCCCCTGCCGCAGGCCGGACGCATTCTCTGTATATCCCGGCCCGGATCAGGATCTTTGTTCCGGGAGATGCCAGGGCTGCTGCCCGGCTGATCGTCTGAAACGGCGCATCTTTACTCCCGTCATTTTCATCGGAAGCTGCCGGGTCCTGACAGTCCACATACAATATGTGCGTATATGTACAGTCTTCTTCCCAGAAGTCAAACTCTCTTCCGTCCGGAAGGATCGCGGACAGATCCGCTCTGCCATTCATCATGATATGTACCTCATTTTAACCGGTTCACTGTGCTCTTCTTCAAAGATACCTTCAGCGCGGCCGTATGACGGCCTCCGTTTTTTCTGCTCCGGCGGACAGGCGGAATGTACCTGACGCCACGTCGTTCCCGACACGGTAGCTGCCTTTGTAACCCTGCACACGTGCGAAGCCGTTTTCGTCCGTACGGATCTCCCCGGCTGTATGCCATTCTTCATGGATGAGACGGTGAAGCATATCGTAGGACGGCTTCTTCCGGTTGTCCGTCGTGATCACGCCGCTGGGTGCCCCGAGCCAGGCGCCATCGGCGAAATCCCATCCGGTAACAGCTTCCACGAGAGGATGGGCAAAGAGGATACGGTATATCTCTTCCATTTCCTCTGCCTGCCGCTGTTCGCCTTCCGGCGTGGTCGGCCACTCCGGTATCTGATAATCATTGAGGTCTACGATCTCCGGGGGCATCAGGTGCCCTGACACGATCGTATTCTCCGTAAAGTGAAGCGGCAGTCCGAACGGTTCAAAACGCTTCAGGATCTGTTCCAGTTTGTCCCTTCCCATGTAGCCCTGATGCTGATGCGTCTGAAGCCCGATCGCACTGATCGGGACGCCTGCCTCCAGAAGATCGCGGATAAGCTCCGCATAACTGTCGCTCAGGTTGAAATCGTTAATGAGCAGAACAGCGTCCGGATTGGCCGCTTTCGCCGCCGCGAAGACCTCCTTCACCAGCGCCACCCTGCCGTATTGTCTGCAGATCCTTGTGATGGCATTGTCATATTTATCAAACACCGGCATGATGACCACTTCATTGATCACGTCCCATATGTCGATCACGCCCGCGAAATTGCTGACTTCCCTGTGGATCCGCTCGAGCTGTTTCTCGAGGATCGTACGGTTGTCATACTTCATCAGCCAGTCGGCACACGCTGTATGCCAGCACAGCGGATGGCCTTTGACTGTTTTCCCCCGCTCCGTCAGGTACAGGGAAGTATTCATAAGGGTCTCAAAAGCCGGCTCCCCTTCCCTTGTCTCATATCTGCCCCAGTAGAAAGGCAGCGTTCCGTAATTGTACAGGGCCGTCCATTTCTCCATACGGTCTCTGCAGAACGGGTCATCCTTTCTGTCATTGGCCGCCGGGATCGCGTCAAATGCCCCGCACCCGAACAGAAACTCATGGTTTTCCTGGTCGATCCGAAGTACGGTATCTGCCGCTGCATTTCCCTGCTCATCGGTGACATGCAGGATCGTCTCCGCCTGTCTGTTTGCATATTCTTCCATCGCTGACTCCTGTCCTTCCCTGTGTGCTTATTTTATCGTATGCAGCTCATAGCTTCTC
The DNA here is from genome assembly GCA_902803155.1 of uncultured Lachnospiraceae bacterium. Taxonomy (GTDB): domain Bacteria; phylum Bacillota; class Clostridia; order Lachnospirales; family Lachnospiraceae; genus Porcincola. The sequence goes on from CADCOU010000029.1 coordinate 4,434, forward strand.
GTTCCCAGGCCGATCTTCTCTCCGTGGGCAAGTGTCTCCTTCCAGCGGACATTCGGGTTGCTGTCCAGGAAATTATCATGGTGATGATGCCAGGAAGGATCTGCAAGATTGTCTCCCAGCTGGCTGTTCCGGACCGGATCCGCCTGCAGGCACAGATCTGCGCAGGCCTGGTCCAGTGCCACGGGGTCAAAGGAGGCCAGCATGCCGATATTCGGCAGTATCGGAGCGTCGTTCTCGCTGTGGCAGTCGCAGTTCGGGGATACATCCATGATCAGGCTGATGTGGAACGCCGGCCGGCCGTGGCAGATCGCATGGGAATATTCCGCGATCCTGCAGCAGAGAATTTCATTGGCAGAATCATTGACATTGGAGATGGCATTGAAGGCACAGGCCCCTATACAGCGCCCGCAGCCCTTGCATATATCCGGATCGATATATGCCTTGCGGTCGGCACCGTATGATATGGCATTGCTGCCGCATTCGCGCGAGCAGCGTCTGCAGCCGCGGCACAGTTCCTGATCCACGCGGGGAGTTCCGTCCTTGTGCTGGTGCATCTTTCCTGCACGGCTGCCGCCTCCCATACCGATATTCTTAAGCGTTCCGCCGAATCCGGTACATTCATGTCCCTTAAAGTGAGTCAGTGAGATCAGGACGTCCGCATCCATCAGGGCCCTGCCCACAAATGCGGTCTTACAGTATTCTCCGTTCGGCACCGGCACTTCTACGTCATCCGTTCCGCGAAGTCCGTCTCCGATCAGAACATGGCATCCTGTCGTAATGGTATTGAACCCGTTGATCTCCGCACAGGTGAGGTGATCGATCGCGTTTGCTCGGCTCCCCGGATAAAGGGTATTGCAGTCAGTAAGGAACGGAACTCCTCCCAGTTCCCGGATCACGTCTGCAACCGCCTTTACGTAATTCGGGCGCAGATAGGCACAGTTGCCGAGCTCACCGAAATGCATTTTAACTGCCACGTATTTTTTCTCAAAATCAATGTCTGCGATACCTGCCGCCCGGCAGAGTTTCTGCAGCTTTGTACACTGACTGACACCTTCTTTCGTCCTGAAATCCGTATAGAATACTTTTGATTTTTCCATAAACACCGTCCTCACTTTCTGCTCTGGGAACACATCACAGTATACTGATCTTACTATAGACTCCGTCATGGCAGGTTTCTTCTCATATTTTGCTGTCTCACATATCGGATTTATGCAGATCTTGACAGATCGTATGCCGGTCGCCAGGCGCCGTGGTCTGCAAGTATACTTGTACCACGGCTTCTGGCTCGTCGCCTTCACAAAAAAAGAGCGGGACAGCCGCAGCATATCACTGTAAGCCCGCTCATGTTATGTCTCCATGCCTGTTCTGTTGTCATTAAGTCGCCGCCTGAAGGCCGGCTCCCGTCCCGACGTCCTCCCGGCAGATGCGTTTCTTACTCTTTTCCCTTTATCGCTATCATCGCTGTCATACCAGTGATATCAAATATCTCATAGATCTCCGGACTGACATTGATGATCTGAAAATCATACCCGTTCCTCGTAAGGGTAATCAGCTCCCTCAGTCCTGCGCTGGAGATATATCTCATCTCTCCTGCATCCATAAGGAAGTCTTTCCGGCCCTGCTCCTCCAGAGCATCATAGATATACCCGAATATTTCCGAGACGTTATCCGACGATATCCTCTGAGGAAGACCTAAGATGCAATTCCCGTCCTCTGTAGAAACACGCACATTATTAGACATCTCCTGTTTCCTGACCTTTCTAAATGTTTTCTGACTTCAGAAACTGCTTATCTCTTTGTATCACACAGGAACTGTCTGTACAAGAAAAAGGTGCACTTCAGTTAAATTGCTGCTGTGCTGCGCCATATATTCAGGTATACCTGGAAGGTATTGTTTGCCTTTTATTATATGTATTTTACGCCATCTGCACTGAGTGGTATTCTCTAATCAGCAAAGGAAAGAACCCAAAGGGATCCGAAAAAGGATCCGGAAAGGAGCAGGCTATGAAGGCATTCTTTATCATGATCGAGCACGCATTCGAGGATTACTATGAGAGTTTTCGGAAATAAGAATTCCGGCAAAGATAAAAAACTGAATAATACATGAAAAAGACAGGCGTACTCATCACCTGTCTTTTTCATTCATACTCTTCCAGGATTCTCTCTGCGATCCTTCTCCTGGTCAGCCCCTGATCCATCGCCTGCTTTCCGATCCAGCGGTGGGCCTCATCCTCGGACATGTGCCTGTATTCAACCAGAAGAAACTTGGCTTTTGTTACGATCCGGAGCTCTTCCATCCTCTCATGCATGGTCTCAGCCTGTTTTTCCAGAGAATGGATCCTGTCCTGGACAGCGGACAGGAACCGTATCGCCTTACCCAGCCTGTCGTGCGGAAAAGGTTTGGGAAGAACAAGTATCCCCCTGTCTGTCATTTGATCCAGGATATCCTCGCATCTGTCGGAAGCGATGACAAACAGGACCGACGCGCTGCATTGCTGCGTGATGTATACGGCCAGCTGTTCCCCTGTTTCATCCGGCAGCGGCGCGTTGATGATCACAATATCATAATACCGCTCCTGAATGCATCGTCTTGCAGCTGCTCCGCTTTTCCTGTAATCCGTCATCGGAAAACCGGACAGAAATCTCATGACTGCCGCGTTGAACTGACCGGAGGAAGAAACGATCAGAGCGGAGTGTCGTATGTCCCTCATCATACTCTGGCACATCCTCCCCATTATCAGAGACTGACATAATCTCTCAGAATCCCCTGGGGGATAATGCTCTTTACAAATGAACTCGCAGCCGCAAGTTCAGCCGCTTCTTTTCTGGAGCGTGGAAGCATCAGGTCTTCTTCCGTCTTCATTTCCGGGAGATTCAGCTGTTTTTCGATCCCGTACAGGCCCGCGTGGATGAGAAGGGCATAGACAAGATACGGGTTTCCGGAAGCATCCGGTGACCGGAGTTCCGCCCGTGTCCTGCCCCTGAACGTTTCGATGTACATCAGTTCGGATCTTCCGTCACCGGACCAGTTCACCCGGTCGGGAGCCAGGCTGTGTCCCAGTCTTTCATAGGAGTCTTCCGCAGGATTCAGGAAAACAGTCATCTCCCTGATCTTTTCCAGGATACCTGCCGCAGCCTGCCGGATCATGTCATTCCCGTTCCGGTCAACCGCATACATATTGATATGATATCCGTTGCCTGGTCTGCCCGGGAGCGGCATGGGTGAAAAGTCCGCAGTCAGGCCGTGTCTGTCAGCCACCGTACTGACTACCATCTTAAATGTTTCCATATGGTCTGCCGCCTTCAGCGGTTTCCCGTAATGGAAATCGATCTCATTCTGTCCCGGACCGCGTTCATGATGGGACCGTTCCGGAGTAAGACCCATCTGTTCGATCGTAAGTGCAATCTCTCTCCTTACATTCTCACACTTATCCCGAGGCGCGATATCCATATATCCCGCTTCGTCATACGGGATCTTCGTGGGATTGCCGTCATTATCCTTCTCAAACAGGTAGAATTCCATCTCTGACCCGAAACGGAACTCCACGCCCGCCTGCTTTGCTCTCTCCACAGCGTCTTTCAGAATCTTCCTGCAGTCAGAAGCGTATGTCTCCCCTTCCGGCGTACATACGTCACAGAGCATCCGCAGTACTCTTCCGCTGTCCGGTCTCCACGGGAGCACGGTCATAGCAGACGGATCCGGCCTGAGATACAGGACGGCGTATGGGCAGTCTTCAAAGCCTGCTATCCGGCGGGCGTTGATCGCAATGCCTTCCTCAAAGGCCTTTTTCATCTCTCCGGGCATGACAGCTATATTTTTCTGTACCCCGAAGGCATCCCGGAATGCCAGACGAATAAACTTCACGTCTTCATCCTCCAGGTATTTCATCACTTCATCTACTGTATATTCCATATGCCCCTCCCGCATATCAGTCTCTCATCAGATCCGGTCCTGTCTCATGATAGCATATCCGCCGGTACCGGCGCATCCTTCTTTGCAGCAGAGCAGCGCACAAATTCCTGAAAGAGTGGATGCGGCCTGTTTGGCCTGGACTTGAACTCAGGATGGAACTGAACGCCGATATAGAAAGGATGGCCGCTGATCTCTATCGTTTCCACCAGCGAACCGTCCGGAGACTGCCCGGAGATCACCAGCCCTGCTTCAGAGAGCACCTCTCTGTACTCATTGTTGAACTCATAGCGATGTCTGTGCCGCTCCGTTATCTCCGAAGTTCCGTAGCAGTTCTCCAGCCTCGTTCCGGGACGGATCCGGCAGGGATAGCTTCCAAGCCTGAGTGTTCCGCCTTTATTGACCTCTTCTGACTGTCCCGGCATGAAATCGATCACTTTATGCTCCGTGGCATCGTGAAATTCCCCTGAGCAGGCATCCCTGATGCCTGCCACGTTACGGGCAAATTCTATCACTGCGATCTGCATCCCCAGACAGATCCCGAGATAAGGAACCTGCCTCTCCCTTGCATACTGCGCAGCGAGGACCATGCCTTCGATCCCTCTGTCTCCGAAACCGCCCGGTACGATGATCCCGGACACATCCTTCAGCCTGTCGGCGACATTTTCAGATGTGATCTCCTCAGAATCGATCCATTCGATCCGGACACAGGTCCCCAGGGCAAACCCTGCGTGTGCCAGCGCCTCGGCAACGGACAGGTAAGCGTCGTGAAGCTGAATGTACTTCCCCACCAGCCCGATCGTGACAGATCCCGATCTGCTCCGGATCGCGTCTACCAGATCCTGCCATTCCCGAAGATCCGCCTCCGGCGCGTCCAGTCCGAGTTCCCGGCAGACAATGCCTGAAAAATCCGACTTTTCCAGCATCAGCGGGGCCTCGTACAGACTGTCCAGAGTCCGGTTCTCGATCACACAGTCCTCTTTCACATTGCAGAACATGGAGATCTTGCGGAAGATGCTCTCCTCCAGCGGCTCATTACATCTCAGTACGATGATGTCCGGAGAAATGCCCATGCCCTGCAGTTCTTTCACGGAATGCTGCGTCGGTTTTGATTTATGCTCCTCCGATCCGTGGAGGTAGGGAACCAGCGTGACGTGAATGAACAGGCTGTTCCCCTTTCCGACCTCCAGGGAGATCTGCCGGACCGCCTCAAGAAAAGGCTGTGATTCAATATCTCCCGTGGTTCCCCCGATCTCAGTGATGACAACATCCGCCCCGGTTTCATTTCCCGTCCGGTAAACAAACTCCTTGATCTCATTTGTGATATGAGGTATGACCTGAACAGTGGATCCCAGATATTCTCCTCTCCGTTCCTTATTGAGAACGTTCCAGTACACTTTTCCGGAAGTCAGATTGGAATACTTCGTGAGATTCTCATCGATGAACCGTTCATAATGTCCCAGATCAAGGTCTGTCTCAGCCCCGTCTTCCGTAACATATACTTCCCCGTGCTGGTAAGGGCTCATGGTA
>CADCOU010000030.1 GCA_902803155.1 uncultured Lachnospiraceae bacterium
GCGCAAGGCACTTGATCCGCAAATGTCCAAAGTCCTGGATATTTTCAGCAAGTTCAAGGAGGTGTAAACCATGTCGATTTGCCCGAAAAATAAGCACAGCAAGTCAAGAAGAGATATGAAGCATGCACAGTGGAAGATGGCTGCTCCGACTCTCGTCAAGTGCAGCAAGTGCGGAGCCCTTATGAGACCGCATACTGTCTGCAAGGCCTGCGGAAGCTACAATAAGAGGGAGATCATCAAGGTTGGCGAAGAGGCTTGACCCGGATCTTATCTTTGATGTTACAGGGGATCGCTGAGGCGATCCCTTTTTCTTGCTTTTTACCCCCTGATATAGTAAGATTTTTTCACTCACAGGTGCCGCGAATGGCAGTTATCCCCGGAGGCAGGATATGGAAGAAAAGATCAGGATCGCAGTGGACGCGATGGGTGGTGACAATGCTCCGCAGGAGATCGTTAAAGGCGTTCTGGCAGCGGTCAACAAGGAGAAAGAACTGTCGGTCATACTGGTCGGCAGGCAGCAGGACATCGCATCGTGCCTGAACGGGCAGGTTTATCCGCAGGGTTCTGTTAGTGTCAGAAATGCGGAAGATGTGATCGAAACCGCCGATCATCCGGTGGAAGCGATCCGCCGCAAGAAGGATTCCTCACTTGTGGTCGCCCTTCAGATGGTAAAGAAGGGAGAGGCGGACGCGTGCATCTCAGCCGGCAATTCGGGTGCGGTACTGGTAGGCGGACAGGGAATCGTCGGAAGAATCCGCGGCGTCCAGAGGCCGCCGTTTGCTTCTGTCATGCCGACACAGAGCGGCGGCATGATGCTGCTTGACTGCGGTGCGAACGTGGATGCGAGACCGGAACATCTTGCCCAGTGGGCAAAACTCGGAAGCATCTATATGGAGAGCATCGAGGGCGTGAAGAACCCCAGGGTCGGTATCGTCAATATCGGAGCAGAAGAGGAAAAAGGCAACACCCTTGTGAAGGAAACCTTCGCACTTCTCAAGGAAATGGGTGAGAGAGGAGAGATCAATTTCACAGGAAGCTGTGAAGCGCGTGATATACCCGCAGGAGTCTGTGATGTGGCAGTCTGCGACGGATTTACGGGCAATGTGATCATCAAGATGTATGAAGGCGTCGCGAAGGTCCTGCTGTCCGAGATCAAGGCAGGTATCTATTCCACCACGAAGAGCAAGATCGGCGGTCTTCTGATCAAGGATGCCCTGAAGGGGACACTGAAGAAGTTCGACGTGACCAGGTACGGAGGAGCCCCGCTTCTCGGTCTGAAGAGCCTGGTCGTCAAGATGCACGGAAGTGCGAAGGCTGTCGAGGTCGAGAATGCGATCTATCAGTGTATACAGTTTCACAAAGAAGATATAACCGGCAGGACAGCACTCTATGCAGAGCAGGAGAATGCAGTGCAGGGAAATGCAGAGAGGAGACAGGATGGAGTTTGAGAAATTACAGCAGATCATTGCGGACGTACTGAGCATCGATCTCGATGAGATCAAAGCGGAGACAACATTTAAGGATGACCTCGGAGCTGACAGCCTGGATGTGTTCCAGATCATTATGGCTGTGGAAGAGGAGTTCAATATCGAGATCCCGACTGAAGAGGCGGAGAAGATCGTTACAGTCGGGGACGCCGTGGAAGCCATCAAAGGGGCTGTCGGCTGACGGAATAATATGAACAAAAATGACGTTGAACAGCTGGAGCAGGTGATCGGTTACCGCTTCAGCGACAGATCTATGCTCAGACAGGCTCTTAGCCACAGTTCCTATGCCAATGAGCACAGGGCTGAAGGTGCCGGAGACAATGAGCGACTGGAGTTTCTGGGGGATTCCGTGCTGGAAGTAGTCAGCTCTGAATTCCTCTATTTGACGTTTCCGGAAATGCCGGAAGGAGAGCTTACAAAACTCCGTGCGAGCCTGGTATGTGAAGCAGCGCTCGCTTTCTGTGCCAGGGAATTCGGCCTGCCCGAATATCTGCTGCTCGGAAAAGGCGAAGAGCGGACCGGCGGACGCGGCAGGGCTTCTATAGTTTCGGACGCGCTGGAAGCGCTGATCGGAGCGATCTTCCTGGATGGAGGCATCGACCAGGCAAAAACATTTATCAGGCGGTTCATCCTGGAAGACTTCGAGCACAAGAAACTGTTTACAGACAGCAAGACGATCCTGCAGGAAGTGATCCAGAGGGATTACAAAAGCAACGATGTCATATATTCCGTGATCGGTGAAAGCGGTCCTGATCACGACAAACACTTTACAATAGCTCTGCTTCTGGATGGAGAAGAGCTCGGAAGAGGCGTTGGAAGTACGAAGAAGGCAGCCGAACAGGAGGCTGCATACAGGACGCTGATCGAACTGAAGAAGAGAGGCGTAATATGTATCTGAAAAGTCTGGAGCTGCAGGGATTCAAGTCATTTGCGAACAAGATCGTACTGCAGTTTCATAACGGGATCACCGGCGTAGTAGGACCGAATGGTTCCGGAAAATCGAATGTATCGGATGCGATCCGCTGGGTTCTCGGAGAGCAGTCCGCCAAACAGCTGCGCGGCGGTTCCATGCAGGATGTCATCTTTGCCGGAACACAGTCTCGGAGACCGATGAGCTATGCCTATGTGGCGATCACTCTGGACAACAGCGATCATGCGCTGCCGGTCGATTACGAAGAGGTAACCGTCGCGCGCCGTCTTTACCGTTCCGGAGAATCAGAATACCTGATTAACGGAACGACGGTCCGTATGCGCGACATCCAGGAGATGTTTTACGATACCGGTATCGGCAAGGAAGGGTATTCGCTGATCGGACAGGGACAGGTCGAGAAGATCCTGAACGGTAAACCGGAGGAGCGGAGAGAACTGTTTGACGAAGCCGCCGGAATCGTGAAATACAAGCACCGCAAGGCTGCAGCCGTGAAAAAGCTGGAGAGTGAACAGGCCAACCTGGTCCGTGTGAATGACATCCTCTCAGAGCTTGACCGGCAGGTCGGACCTCTGAGGGAGCAGTCCGAGACGGCGAAGATCTATCTGGCGAAGCGCGATGAACTGAAAACCTGCGATGTCAATCTGTATCTGATCGAGAATGACCAGTATGAGCAGAACCTGGAGAGTGCGAATGCGAAACTTACTCTTGCCAGACAGAATCAGCAGGGAACAAATGAACAGTATCAAGGTGCAAAAGAGCAGTATGAACAGACCGGAGAGGAGATCCGGGAAGTAGAGGAAACGATACGAGCCACTACAGAGCAGCTGTCGCAGGCAAGGCTGGACCGCCAGAACCATGCCGGCCGGATCGACCTTGCAAATGACCGTATCCAGACACTTGACCGGAATGACGAGGAACTGAAGATCCGCTCTTCACGGCTCAAAAATGAGATCCGGTCAAGACGGATCCAGCTGGAAGCGTCCGGAAAGAGAAAAGCGGATCTGGATGCGGAAACCGAAAAATGCGATACCAGGATACAGGAAGCAGAGACTGCTTCTGCAGGGATTGCCGGACAGATCTCAGAGATTTCGGCCAGGATCGAGGAGGGAAAAGAGAAGATCATCCGGATCCTGAACGAACGAACCGATATACAGACAGACCGCCAGAGAGCTTCTACGATGATCGAACAGATCGCGCTGAAAGAGTCGGAACTCAACAGCCGCGAACTGACGCTCCGAAGCGACGAAAGGGATCAGGAACAGAGCCGGAGCGATCTGGAGGGACAGACTGAAGGGGCAAAAAAAGAATCAGAATCCCTGCATGAGAGAAATGACCGCCTGACGGAGGAACTCGAGACCGTTCACAGAGAGTTCCTGGAGGGCAGTGAGAAGCTTGATCATATCCGGGAAGATTACCAGAGAGAATCTTCACGTCTTGATACGCTGCGCGCCATAACGGAGCGCTATGAGGGATACGGGGCATCCATCAAGAGGGTCATGGAACAGAAAGACCGCGTCCCGGGTATTCTGGGAGTGGTCGCGGATCTGATCCGTGCTTCGAAACGGTATGAACTTGCTGTAGAGACTGCTCTAGGCGGAAGTATCCAGAACATAGTCACCGCGGACGAGGAGACAGCCAAGAAGATGATTGTCTTCCTCAAGGAGAACCGGTTCGGAAGGGCAACATTTCTCCCGCTGACAGCGATGAAAAACAACAAACCGCTCAGGGAGAAGGAAGCCCTGGAAGAAGACGGAGTCATCGGGCTTGCATCTTCTATCGTCTCATGCGATGAGAAATACCGGGACCTGTCTGAGCATCTGCTCGGGAGGACGATCGTCGTGGAGACGATCGATCAGGCAATCCGTATCGCCAGAAAGTATCATTATTCCCTCCGCATTGTCACACTGGACGGAGAACTGCTCAGTCCGGGCGGCTCCATGACAGGAGGTGCCTTTAAGAACAACAGCAATCTTCTCGGAAGACGCCGCGAGATCGAGGAAGAGACCAAGAAGATCCGGCGCCTCAAAGAGCGTATGGAACAGCTTTCCGACCAGGTGGAGGAGAAC
>CADCOU010000031.1 GCA_902803155.1 uncultured Lachnospiraceae bacterium
GACCTTCGCGGCGCCTTCTTCATTGTTCCGATAACTGAACGCCACGTCCCAGCCGTGTTCCGCCATCGTGAGGGCGATCCCCATGCCGATCCCGTGAGAAGCCCCCGTTACCAGTACAACCTTTCTGCTGTCCACTTCCGCCTCCTGTTTTAAATTCCTTTTTCCTCAAAGACAACGTTCTGCCCGGGATCAATCCAATACCGCTCCAGATTTACCCCTTCATCGGGTTCATAGACGGTTGAGCTTTTGACCATAAAGAATGGCGACTGATCGATGGAAGCAATCAGATACTTCCTTGAACCGTGATCTTCGCAAGGCCCACACTTGTCATGCTTCTTCCACCATTAAAGCAACGGAAGAATTCCACTGATGATATCTCTGAAGCTAGCCAAGCCTGAAATAACGCCGGTCAGCGCGCTGATCGCCATGCCTGCTATCATAAGAAATCCAAAAACAGGAAGGGCATACTCTGCAATAAATGACAGCACAAAAGAGATACTCTGGACAATGCCAATGATGGGTTGAAGAGCCTCCGCCACACCTACCGCTACCTGACCCGCAACATACATCAGGACTCCCAATAGAATCACGATGATCACAAAAGCGATGACGATTCCTCCTCCGACCATGCCGATCACGGGAAGGAGGAACCTGGCCGCAGCAATGATGCCGATAAAATCAAGGACATATAAGCACTTAACATTGATAATTGCGCTTATAACGCAGAGGGCCAGTCCTCCGTATAGAACAATCCCGATCAGCCCTTCAAACAGACCCGGTATAAAGTCATCCCCCGGTCCTTCAAACCCCTCTCCGACGGCAAGAATCGCATAGGCAACGATCATGTGAAAGGCCCCCAGACATAACGCAGGCAAGGCAAAACGAAATCCGCGGTCTTTACTGACGATCATCTTGATACCTTTTGTCTTTTCCATCCTTTAACCCTCCAGACTGCTGTACAATACTTCTGATACCTTGACCGTTCCCGGATCCTGATTGGTTGTGTAGAAAAACACCAGCCGATCCGTTCCGAAAACAAAGGAAGTGTACGCAAAGCCAGCTCCACTTGCCAGTGCAAGCTCCGGTATATCACGGACCTCTCCGCTGACAAGATCCATCCGCTGAATGTCCGAATTCCCGGCGAAGACACAGCATACCATTTTGCCCGCCTTCCCAACCACCGGCGGGACGGTGTAGCCATCTGGTATGGAAGCGATGTTCTTCTCCGAGAGTCCTTCCATCTTGTCATCCGGCCAGAAGCTGATCTTCCCGATCATCCGGGTATCAGGATCAAACGTATAAAACGAGCCATCCATGACCGTAGAGATGACTTCTCCATGCAAATCTTTACTGGCTCTCGATGTTTCGGCATGAAGGGTATTATAGGAAACCCGGTTGATATACTGCCGGTCCTCCCCCGAGAGATAAAAGGCCCGGCCCTGATTCTCAGACCTGGTCTCGTCATAAAACCCGAGGAAGTATCCGGAAGCCTGATACTGCAGTAAAGAAGCGAATGTGAGACCGGTCATGTCCTGATTTCCAAAGGTCTTGACGCCGTATGTGGCAAGCTCTTTCAGGTCTTCTGCGGGAGCCGACTCCGTCAGGATGTCTGCCATGTCCGACGAAACCGATGCGGACGGATCTCGGCTGATCCAGAAGGTGATCAGATCTTCATACGAACAGGGAATGGAGGACGTCTCCGCAGATGCCTCCGACAGCTCCTTGCTCTTCGGGTCGTAGGAATACCACCCGCCGTCAGGGCCGGGGCTGTAATACTTGTCTGCCTCTCCGTCCACTCCTACGGTGAAATATCCCTCTTGCACCAGACTGTATCCCAACGGCTTCGCAAACGTCTGGTATCCACGCCACGTCAGCGTGCTTCCGGCTTCTGCTTTTGGGGTCGGAACATCCGGTTCCTTCGTTTCCTCTTCTTCCAGTCCGACCTCAACCAGCTTCTTGTGCAGCTTATTGCTCAGCCGCTCTCTGGCTTTCTCCGCATCGTGGGCGTCCGTTCCCGATACGGGCATCACTTTCGGGTACATATAGTGCGGCAGATCCACCTGCATGGAGTTCGGTACCATGTTTAGGAAAGAGATCACATAAACAGCTGCGATTCCCAATATGATCGATAACACAGCGTTAACAATAGGGCCAAAGACTTTTTTCATATAGATGTTCCCCTTTGCTGCAGGAAGCTGAAAGATTGGCTGGCGGTGCATCCGGATTCATCTGCTTGGAAAATCGCACCGCATTTGGGGTGTTCAATTTCTTTCATTTTCTCCTCCGTATGAATTGACTTAATTAGAGGCAAGTGAAACCTGATTGTCTGATATCTCGACCTTATCATGAAGGCATTCTAGCGCTTTGTCAAGACAAGCAACCATATTCACGATAATCCTCCAACCAACCTGAACACTCTTGAGCAAGAGATCACAGTCAGAAATGCTTACTGCACCCTATCTGCGGCAGAAAAAACCATTTTTAACTCGATTGTCGTCTTTTCTTGCCCTCAATCGGATAATCCTTGAAAGATAGATTCATTATACCACAACCACATCCCCATTTCAATCCATGTGCTCCGTTTTTGTCCGATGGATAAACACTTTTCTGGCATTATCTTTAATGCAAAGGGCTTTTGATAGGAATTGAACGCCGCTCCTTCATTTCGAGCAAGGATACAAACAGTACTTGTACCCTTGCTTCTTTTGTCCTCTCAAGGGTGAGGATTGAATCCGTACCCTTGTTTTTCGATATAGAGAAAGGGTGTTCACTGAACGCACACCCTTTGCTGTCATTGTCCTTGCCTTACCGCAACAGACATTTACTCCATCTCTTTTTCGGCAGATTTGTAAACATTTCAAAAATCTGCCGATTTTCTGTTGACCGCCCCGCGTTTTTCGGCTATAATATGATCAGAAACAAAATCAGCCGAAAAGTAGTGTGCTTTATGGAATACATCAGCCGACACATGGAATCCCGCATCCTCGAACTCAGCAAATCTTACTCCGCGATCCTTTTGACCGGGCCGCGTCAGGCGGGCAAAACGACCATGCTGCGTTCTCTTGCGGAGAAGGAGAACATCGGGCGGAAGTATGTAACGCTTGACGACCTCACCGAGCGGGATATGGCAAAGAACGACCCTGCTCTGTTCCTTCAGCTTCACAAACCACCCGTGCTCATCGATGAGATACAGTA
>CADCOU010000032.1 GCA_902803155.1 uncultured Lachnospiraceae bacterium
CCGAACAGCGTGGCTCCCTGGCTCGTGATCGAAGCCATGTTGCCGCCGCTCTGCGCAAGATGCTTCATCTTGTCTGTCGCACGGTCAAGTCCTTTCTTCGTCTGCGCCAGGCGCACGAAGCCGACTGCCAGCCCTGTGAACATGATGATCAGCATGACGGCAAGGAAGCACAGGTTGTAGAGAATATTCGTAAAGCTGGCATCCAGAGTGAGATACGTGATCAGCACGCACACTCCGGCCGCTACCAGCCCTACGACGACATTGGAAAATTTTCTCATAGACAGTCTCCCCTTATTTTCTTTAAGTCGGACCGGCGCTCCCTTCTTATATCCTCTGGTCCGCTGTTCCCGGTACCGCTCAGCCGCGGTCCGGATCTCTGCACAGTTATCCCGATGACAATACACGGTAAGTATAATCCGCAAATATGAAAGGTATCAATGCAGAACGGGTAAATTCTTTCTTAATTTTCAGATCGACAGATATCGAAATTGCCGTATATTTCACCGTTCCGTCAGTATCGAGACGATGACACAGGCCGCCAGCAGGAACGGATAAAACAGGAACGGGATGATGCTTATGCTGGATATTCCGCTCAGGCTTGCCGCCACCAGGAGCTGCGCGCCGTAGGGAATAATCCCCTGGAAGATGCAGGACCAGGTATCCAGCAGAGACGCCGTCTTCCTCGGTTCAATAGAGTATTCCCGGCTGATCTCTTTCGCGATCGGCGCCGCGATCACGATAGCGACCGTATTGTTGGCTGTCGCGACATCCATCAGTCCGGTCAGAAGGCCGATGCCGAACATTCCGCCGCGCCGGCTTCCTGCATGGCGACGGATAAATGCAAGCAGTGCGTCAAATCCCCCGTATTCCCGCATCAGGGCACTGATTGATGCAACGAGTATGGTCACGATCATTGTTTCGAACATTCCGCCGGTTCCGTTTCCCATGGCAGAGAACGCCGAAGAAAAGGTGATGGTCCCCGCAGCTCCTCCGATCAGGAAGAACAGGACGATGCCGACTCCGAGCACGATAAATACGTTGATTCCGAGAAGTGCGAGCAGCAGAACGAGAAAATACGGGATCGCCAGCCATATATTGTAATCATAGTGAGCCATGGAAGCGGCCGGATTCCTCAGGGCATACACTACCAGGATCCCTGTCGTTATCAGTGCCGCCGGCAGTGCGATCAGGAAATTGACCTTGAACTTGTCTTTCATCTCAACGCCCTGCGTACGGGTCGCGGCGATCGTTGTGTCGGAGATGACGGACAGGTTGTCACCGAACATGGAGCCTCCGACCACGGTAGCAATGACCAGCGGCATGGACAGTCCCGTGCTGCGCACGATCTCTACGGCGATCGGCACCAGTACCGTAATGGTCCCTACACTGGTTCCCATGGACATGGAGATCAGGCAGGCGATAATGAACAGACCGGGGAGCGCAAAGCTTCCGGGAATGATGTCCAGCATAAGATTCGCCGTACTGGAAGCGCCTCCCGCTTCACTGGCCAGACCGCTGAACGCGCCTGCCATCAGGAAAATAAACAGCATGATGACGATGTTGTCGTCCCCGATCCCCTGCGCACACAGATGGATCTTCTCGTCAAAAGTCAGGCTGCGGTTCTGAAAGAATGCGGTGATGAGCGCGATCCCGAATGCGACGACAACCGACATGACATAGAAACCCATCCGGCCTTTTTCCGGAGCTATGTACTCAAAATAGATGCCGCTTCCCAGATAGAGGACAAGGAAAATCAGGATCGGAAGCAGCGCCGCTGCATTTGGTTTACGCTCTTTCATGATATCAGAGACCCTTTCAGGTTATGTCGTGTATTATTGTCATGCCCTGCTCCGGGCTGCAAGTACGTTCAGGATGTCCCGCACATTTCTGAGGCCGATCAGCTCCACGCCTTCCACCCGTCCGACGGATTTCAGGCAGGCTGCAGGGAGGATGATCCGCTCAAATCCCAGTTTCTGCGCCTCTCGCACGCGCAGCGGTGCCTGGCTGACGGAGCGTATCTCTCCGGACAGTCCGACTTCACCGAATACCAGCGTCTTCTCATCGATCACAATATCCTTGAACGAAGAGAGCACTGCGGCTATGATGCCGAGGTCAACAGCCGGTTCTCTCAGCCGTACGCCTCCGGCGATGTTTACATAGACGTCCATTTCCGACAGGCGCAGTCCGAGTCTCCGCTCAAGTACCGCAAGGAGCAGGTTTACACGGTTCAGGTCGGCTCCGTCCGCAGTCCGGCGCGGATAGGCGAGATTGCTCCTGGCGGTAAGTGCCTGTATCTCGATCAGGATCGGCCTCGTTCCCTCCAGAGAGCAGGCGACAACTGACCCGGAGGTTCCCTCCGGTCTTCCGTCCAGCATGAATTCGGAAGGATTCGCCACCTCCCGGAGACCGTCCTGTTTCATTTCAAACACGCCGATCTCATCGGTCGATCCGAAACGGTTCTTGACTCCGTGCAGGATCCGGTAGCTCGCATGTCTGTCTCCCTCAAAGTACAGCACGGTATCCACCATATGTTCCAGCACTCTGGGGCCGGCAACGGCACCTTCCTTCGTGACATGACCCACGATGAAGATCGTCACGCCGAGTCCTTTGGCGAGCTGAAGAAGCACCCCCGTGGTCTCCCTGACCTGGGAGACCGAGCCCGGAGCCGAGGAAACACTGTCACTGTACATGGTCTGGATCGAATCGATAACCACCACCTGCGGCCGTAAGGATACGATCGCTTCCTGCACATCGGCAAGACTGGTCTCGCAGAGAAGAAGCAGGGAATCCCCGAACGCCCCCATGCGGTTGGCGCGGAGCTTGATCTGCTGCTGGGATTCCTCGCCGGAGACATAGAGCACCCTGACGGCAGTGCTGTTTTCCTCCGAGATGCTCTCTTTATCCTTATCACTGCTGTCCTTCCGCCCGCCGGTGGAAGCAGCACGCCCCGGATCGGTCAGATTCCTGCACACCTGCAGGAGCAGGGTAGACTTGCCGATCCCGGGATCGCCCCCCACAAGGATCAGGGAACCCTGCACCATGCCGCCGCCAAGCACACGGTCCATCTCTGCGATGCCGGTGCTCATACGGTCCGCATCTGTCACGGCGATATCCTTCAGCGGAAGTGCCCTTCCCCTGCCAGAGGCGCTGCTGCTCCGGCTGCCGCTCTTCCCCGGGGCCGCCGCACTGCTGCCCTTATCGATTCCGAGGGAACTCCACTGAACCACGCCCGCCGTTTGTTTTGCGCCGCTCTTCGAAGAGGCGGACGCGGCGGCAGGCTCTTCCACAAATGAATTCCACTCCCTGCATGCAGGGCACTGCCCCATCCATTTCGCGGATTCATAACCGCAGTTCTGGCAGAAAAAAACCGTTGCTTTTGCCTTCGCCATAGTTCACTTCTTTCCTGAGTTACTTTTTCCCTGATATGTAATCCGCAGCGTAATCCGAGGCTTCCCGGACCGCCGCGGAGATCTCCTCTCCTGAGGCGATACAGCAAAGAAACTTCGCGTCAAAACTGTCGCCTGCCCCGAGCGTGGAGACAGGCCTGACGGGTTTCACCGGGATCCATGTTCCGGTCATCCCGCTCCGAAGCGCCTCTTCATTTCCGCCGTCGCCTCCGGCTGCTTCGGCTGCGCCTCCTGCCTCATCCCTTCCGAGGATCAGAACAGGCCTGCCTCCGTCCCGGGCAACGACGGTCCCGGCTCCCCGGAGAAGAAGCTGCTCCGCCGCTTCCCGGATATCGTGCCTGCCTGTCACCTGGCAGAACTCTTCCCTGCCGGATCCGAGTACGACATCGCTGAGCGCGATCATCTCTTCCATCGCCCTTCTGCGCTCTCCCTCATATCCGTACGATTCCGCACGGACATTCAGATCAAAGACGACCTTTGCGCCGGATCCCTTCCGGTCCCGGAAAAACCGGAGGACAGCCGCATTATTCTCCGCATCGTCCAGGATCGCCATACCGCTGGTGAAGAGAACCTCTCCTCTGTCCGAAACGCCGGAGGCGTCGGCGCTCAAAAATGTACCCATCCCGGAGAAACCGGGAACCTCTCTGAAGCTCTCCGCCTGAAACCGCGGGAAGTCAGCCCACGGCGGCACAAAGCAGAACATGGTGCGCTCGCCGCTCTCATCCAGGACCGCGACACAGTACATATTGGACTTTTCGGACGGTGCCGTCCAGCGCATGTCCACACCGCTCTCTTCCATCCCGGAAGACAGGAATTCCCCCAGGCTGTCCTTCCTGAGCGGGGTAACAAATACCGGATGCGCTTCCATCCTTCCCAGATGCCGTGCCACATTGCCAACAGAGCCTCCGCACTGCATGACTACCTGCAGGCTGCCGGTCGTTTCCTTTGATATGTCGCCGGATGCAAGCGCTTCCTTCATCTTTCCGTACGGTACGATCAGGTCACAGCACAGATCGCCCACGCATATGATCTGAAGCATGGTTCTTCCTCTTTTCATTCCCGCTCTGCCTGCACAGGCGGGACGGTTCTCTCATTGAAATGAATGCGCGATCGAGCAGAACTCCCGCACCTTCTCAATGTTCTTGCGAACCAGTTCGCCGTTCTCTTTGTCAGAAGTCTTGGTCAGGGAATCCACGCCGTCCGGATGTACCGCTTCGATCGCCGCTGCCACATTGTCCGGTCCGAGGCCGCCCGCCAGAATGACCGGGATATCGACCATCTCCACGATCTGACGGTCAAGATTCCAGTCATTCACTTCGCCTGCGGCTCCGACTCCGGGGACGGTTTTTGATACCGTATCCAGGATCAGGATATCCGCGTAGGACGCCTTTACCCTTGCGTCTTCAATGCATTCCGGCCCGGTGATCCCGACCGCTTCCATCAGTTTTACGCCCGGGATCTCGCGGCGCAGGCGCTCCGCAAATTCGGCGCTTCCCTCAAAGTTGGCGCACAGGTGCAGAACATCCGGCATCAGCGCCTTTGTCTGGGCCAGCACGGCGTCTGCCGTGTACTCCACGGAGATCAGCACACGCACTGCTTTGTCCCCGATCGCTTCAAAGATCTCCTTCGCTTTCTCCTGTGTGATCGCACACGGGAATTTGCCTCCGTGAACTCCTACAAGGAGGCCGATGCGGTCTGCGCCGGCTTCGATGCAGGCAAGAGCTTCCTCTGCTGTCTGAATGGAATAGATCTGTGTAAACATACTGCACTCTTCCTTTCTGTATTCCGTATTCTTTCTGATTCCTGTGTTTCCCTATCCGTAGGTCAGACCCGGATCCCTTTCGGTTTCCGGGTCTAAGCTGCTTTTATTATTCTGCTCCTTCCGGCAGTGCCGGCGGAGAATACTTATGTATTCAGAATCATCTGATCTTCTCAGGCTCTTTCCACATCTACCTTCACCGAACCGCTCTCCGGCATCTCGATGGACAGGACCAGCTTGCCGCCCATCCCGGTCTCCATCATCCCGGTGTCTCTCCCGTCCACAAGGATCCGGTAGGTGGCGTCATCTGTAAGGCCAAGCACGATCTGGCAGTCTCCCGGGCATTCTACCGTAAAGGAAACCCCGTTTTCATTCCAGGTAAAGTCCTGTACTGCCGTTCCCGGTTCGGATTCATAGACAAGCGAATCATTTCTTTCCAGTCTGGTGGACGCACGGTAGGTTTTTACCTTATAGCTGTCGCCCTTCACCTCAAATCCGCTCTTTTTTGCCTTTTCAGAAAGCTCGTAGTCACCGAAGCAGAGGCTTCCGTCATCTCCCGCAACAATCAGATCCTTTACAACCGACATCTTTCATTCCTCCGATTGAAACACGATTTTATCTGCCTTCACAGAGCAGACTACGGTCTGCCCTGATTTAATTTTACCAGATAATAAACTCTCCGCAAGCTCATCTTCGATATCGCTCTGTATGGCCCGCTTCAGCGGCCTTGCCCCGTACTTCTCGTCGAAGCCCTTCTCTGCGATGCGGTCCCGCACTCTCGGAGTCACCTTCAGGGTGATATCCATCTGGTCCTTCGCCCGCTTTTTCAGGTCTTTGAGAAGGAGCGTTACGATCTTCTTTATCTCCTCCCTGGAGAGGGAATGGAAGACGATCGTATCGTCGATGCGGTTCAGAAATTCCGGCTTAAAGATCCTTCGGATCTCTCCCATAACCGACTCCTTCATGGCCTCATAGTTTGCCTTCGCGTCGTCACCGGATCCGAAGCCGAGCCGTTTCGGGTTCAGGATCGCCTGTGCTCCTGCATTGGAGGTCATGATCAGGATCGTATTTTTAAAATCGACTCTGCGGCCCTGCGAGTCAGTGATATGCCCCTCATCCAGAACCTGCAGGAGGATATTGAAGATATCCGGATGGGCTTTCTCGATCTCATCGAAAAGCACCACGCTGTATGGATGCCTCCGGACCTGCTCGGAGAGCTGCCCGCCCTCGTCGTATCCCACATATCCCGGCGGCGAGCCGACCAGCTTCGATACATCGAATTTTTCCATGTATTCCGACATGTCCACGCGGATCATGGAAGATTCCGAACCGAATACAGTCTCTGCAAGCGCTTTGGAGAGCTCCGTCTTTCCGACTCCGGTGGGTCCCAGAAACAGGAAGGAGCCGATCGGACGTTTCGGATCCTTCAGACCTGCGCGGCCTCTGCGGATCGCTCTCGCGACGGCGCCGACCGCCTCTTCCTGTCCGATGATCCGGCTGTGGAGGGTCTTTTCCAGGCGGACCAGCCGCCTGCTTTCGTCCTCCGTAAGCTTCTGTACAGGGATCTTCGTCCATCCGGATACCGTCTGCGCAATATCTTCCGGCGTCACGGTCATTTCCCGCGCCTTTGATCTGCCGCGCTCCGAAGCCTTCCTGCCGTCCAGTTTCTGCTGCAGTTTCTCCGCCTTCTCATGCAGCTGCCGCGCCCTGCCCATGTCGCCCGATGCGAGAGCTTCTTCCAGGCCGGCCCGAAGCTCTGAGAGTTCTCTCTCCATCTCCGTGAGTTTCGGACTTGCCTGATAGTAACCGAGCTGTCGCTTCGAGCAGGCTTCGTCCATGAGGTCTATTGCCTTGTCCGGAAGGAACCGGTCGGAAATATACCGTGCAGACAGGTTCACTGCCGCCTCGAGCGTCTCATCGGGAAGTTTTACTCCATGGTGTTTCTCGTACACTTCCCGAAGTCCCTTCAGGATCTCTGTACTCTCTTCGGGAGAAGGCTCTTCGACCAGGATCGGCTGGAATCTGCGCGCCAGTGCTGCGTCCTTTTCCACATGCTTGCGGTATTCATCGACCGTAGTTGCTCCGATCACCTGGATCTCGCCCCTGGAAAGCATGGGTTTCATGATATTTGCTGCATCCAGCGCCCCTTCAGAACCACCGGCGCCGATGATCGTATGCAGCTCATCAATGAACAGCAACACATCCGGGGAGCCGGCAGCCTCGCCAAGCACACGCTTGATACGTTCCTCAAATTCTCCTCTGTACTTGGATCCCGCCACCATGGCAGCCATGTCCAGAGCTACGATCCGCTTGCTGAGAAGCGGTTCCGGGACAGAACCTCTGACGATCTTCTCCGCCAGACCCTCCACGATCGCCGTCTTGCCTACACCAGGCTCTCCGATCAGGCAGGGATTGTTCTTTGTCCTTCTGCAGAGGATCTGGCAGATACGGTCTGTCTCGGCTTCGCGGCCGATGATCGGATCGATCTTTCCTTCCCGGACCGCATAGGTCATATCCCTGGAAAACTGGTCGAGCGTGGGCGTCGGACTGCCCGAACCGCCCGCGGAAGTCTGCGCTGCCATCTGAAGATACTCCGACAGCTGCTCATCCGAAACGCCGATGATGTCCAGAATCTTGGTATACATCGCCTGGAAATCCACCTGCTGCGTGTGGAGAAGCTTTGCGGCGTTGCAGTCAACGTCTCTCATCAGCGCCAGAAGGATATGTTCTGTTCCGACATCCCCCGAGAAGAAATAAACAGCCTGTTCTCCTGCCGAACGCAGCGCCATTTCCGCGCGCGGGGTCAGAGCGGTAAACAGATCCTTTTCGGATGCTTTTCTGCGGCTTTTTTTCTTTCCTGTCCTTTCCTGAACGTTCGGATCGATCAATTTGCGCACAAGTTCTGTAAGCGTTTTCTCATCTATCCCGTATTCCCGGAGAACCACCCCGGCAGTTCCTTCGCTTTCAGCCGCAAGTCCCAGAAGCAGATATTCGGTACCGACAAGAGCGCTCTTATCTTCTGCTGCTTTCTCTGCCGCTAACTGCAGCGCACGCATGGCAGCGGCTGTATATTTATTTCTGAGTTCCATTTGCCTTCCCTGTTTCCTGGTCTGTCAGGCAGGAGCGCCTGCCATCGATCAGAGGTCGATCATATCTATCTCGACGTTCTTTCCGCCGGCATTCCTTTGCCCGGACTGATTTTCTGCAGCTGCCGTACTCTTTGCCGCTCTCCCGGCTGCGGCTTTCTCTGCCGCCGCATCAAGCGCCTTCTCCTGCGCTTCTCTTGCCGCTTCGTTCTGCGCAGCTATCTTCTTTGCCTGTTCTGCCTGCCGTTTTGCCTCAGCGGCCCGCGCGGAAGCTGCCCTCCTGGCATCCTGTTCCGCTTTTGCCTGTGCTGCGGCTGCTTTCTTCATGGCCTTTGCTTCCGCCTTGTCGACACGGCTCAGATCCTTTGTCACGTCTTTTGGAACGTTCTGCGTACGGGGCGGCTGTGCCGCGCGGTACATCTTCGTATCATCCGAATGCTGGGATGCTTTTTTCTGCGGCTGCACAGGAGTCCCAATATGAGGCTCCGTCCAGCTGGCCGGACCTTTTGCAGGTTCTTCGCCCCAGCCGTCGTCCACAGAACTGCTCTTCTTTGCTTTCTTCGCCTTTGCGCTCTTTTCTTTTCCGGAAGGCGCAGCTTCCTCCTCTTCTCCCCAGTCGCCCCAGCCGTCGGCGCCGACCGGTGCGTTCACCGGGCCGTTCTTCGTACGGTACGGGTCATTGGCGCGGTATTCACGCAATTCGTGGGACAGGTCCCGTCTGCGGAGAAGCAGCATGATCAGAATAAACAGGAAGATGATCGATACTGCAATCAAGCCGTACAGGACATAAGTCAGGACACGGATATGTTCTCTCTGTGCCGTAATCTCTTTCTGAAGCTTCTCGATCGTATTCTCCGCATCAACCAGGGAGTTCCGGTCAACCTTTACATAGCGCGGATCTTCCGTTTCGACCTCGCTCTGCACCACTTCCGTGTCCATCGTGACCCCGGAGGAACTCTGATTAGCGGCGATCGCAGCAGCCGGATCCACAGCCCCGCGGGCAGGCGTGACATTCAATACATACTCGATCGCATTCCCGCTCTCGCTGGTGACCGTGATAACGACTCTTCCGGTCCCGTCTTCATTCAGTGCAGTCCCGGTGATCGAGTTGATTGTTGCACTCGGATTGGTAACACGCGGAGTCAGCTCCAGTTCAGTCGTCCCCGCCGGGACCTGCACCGAATACTCCCAGATATCATATCGGAAGGTCGGAGATACTTCGGCGCCCTGTGTCTGAATTCCCAGATCTGCCAGAGAATTATCATCCGATGCGTATGCTGCTCCTGCGAATGAAAGAGTCATCGTCATGGCAAGAAGGATTGCCGCCAGAAGATTCAGCCGTCTAACAGTGTTCATTGTGAAACCTCCAGTAAAGTCTTATCCGAAATTATAGCTCATCGATTGCTTCTGCGATATCGTGTCTCATATACTTGTTGTCAAAGTCAACCCAGGCGGCGGCTTCGTAAGCTTTTTCCCTTGCATCCTTCAGACTGCTGCCGAGCGCGGATATTCCCAGCACGCGTCCTCCGTTTGTGACGATCTTTCCGTCCTTCATGGCAGATCCGGCATGAAAGCAGAAACGGTCTTTCTTTCCGGAAAAATGCGCCAGACCTCTGATCTCTTTTCCCTTTTCATAAGCCACCGGGTAGCCGTCCGATGCAAGAACGACGCATACACACGCTTCTTTCGAAAACGTCAGATCTGTCTTGTCCAGTGTTCCGTCAATGCAGGCTTCAAAAACATCGATAATATCGTTTTCCATTCTGGGAAGAACCACCTGTGCTTCGGGATCTCCGAAGCGGCAGTTGTATTCCAGGACTTTCGGACCGTCCGGCGTAAGCATGAGTCCGAAGAAAATGACCCCTTTGAACTCTCTTCCCTCAGCCTTCATGGCGTCCACGGTAGGCTGGAATATTTTTTCCCGGCAGAACTCCTGCACTTCCTTTGTGTAAAAAGGACTTGGAGAGAAGTTTCCCATTCCTCCGGTGTTCAGTCCGGTATCTCCGTCGCCGGCTCTCTTGTAGTCCTGCGCCGACGCCATCTCCCGGATGTGCGTGCCGTCTACGAAAGTCAGAACGGAGACCTCGCGCCCCGTCATAAACTCTTCGATGACCATCTCGTCTCCGGCAGACCCGAACTTCTTCTCTCCCATGATCTGTTCGGTTCCCTGCAGCGCTTCCTCCAGAGTTTCACATATAAGGACACCCTTGCCGAGCGCCAGTCCGCTTGCCTTCAGCACGATCGGTACTTTCGCACGGCTCTTCAGGTACTCCTTTGCGGCTTCTTTATCCGTGAATGTCTCATACGCTGCAGTCGGGATGCCGTATTTTTTCATCAGATCCTTGGCAAAGGCCTTGCTTCCTTCGAGGATCGCCGCATTCTTTCTGGGACCGAATACACGGAGCGAACGCGCTTCGAACACATCGACGATGCCGCCGACCAGGGGATCATCCATTCCCACAACGGTGAGATCGATTTCATTCGCCGCCGCAAAATCCGCCAGTTCTTCATACTGGTCCGCCTTCAGAGGCACCAGTTCGGCTATCTGTCCGATCCCGGCATTGCCCGGTGCACAGTACACTTTCTCCACCCTGGGGCTCTGCGCGCATTTCCATGCGATCACATGCTCTCTTCCGCCGCTGCCTACGATAAGTACTTTCATCATGCTCCTCCTGTATGATCCCGAGCCGGCCGCTTCCCTGCCCGGCTCGCTTATGACGGCTGCCACGCTTCATCCGCAGCGGGAAGTATCGTAACACATCTTCCGTCTATATGCACTCTTTCATGTGCAATCAGCTGTATCGCTTCGGGAAGGATCTTCCATTCAGCCTGCTGCATAATGCGAAGCTGCAGTTCCTTCGGTGTATCCGAGGACCTGACTTCAACCGCCTTCTGCAGCAGGATCGGTCCCGTATCTGTTCCGGCATCAACGAAATGAACGGTTGCTCCGGATATGCGGACCCCCCGCTCGAGCGCTGCCTCATGTACCTTCAGGCCATAGAAACCGGTCCCGCAGAATGACGGGATCAGAGAAGGATGTATATTGATGATGCGGTTCGGGTATGCCTCCACCATCTGCGGAGGGATCGTACAGAGAAATCCCGCAAGAACCACCAGCTGTGCTCCCGATCTCTGTACTGCTTCCAGGAGCGCCTGATTAAACTGCTCCCTGGAACCATAGTCCTTCGGAGAAATCGAAAGCGCCGGGATCCCGGCTTTCGACGCCCTCTCAAGTGCATATGCATGTTTATTGTTGGACAGTACCAGGCTGATCTCCGTATCCGTGATCCTGCCATCCCGGATGGCGTCAATGATCGCCTGCAGGTTGGTTCCGCCGCCTGATACCAGAACTGCCGTTTTCATCATACCAGCTCCGCGCATTTCTCACCGTTTTCCACAGATCCGATCACACAGGCGTTCTCCCCTGCCGCCTCCACGGCGCTGACTGCCGCTTCCGCATCGTCCGGATCCAGGGCCATGACCATACCGATACCCATATTGTAGGTATTGTACATCATGCGCTCTTCGATCTCACCTGCTCTCTGAAGCATGTTGAAAATCGCCGGTACCTCATAGCTGTCCCTCCGGATCACGGCCTTCACACCCTCCGGAAGCATCCTCGGCACATTTTCATAGAAACCGCCGCCTGTGATATGGCTGCAGCCTTTGATCGTGATGCCTGCCTCTTTCACAGAGCGGAGCGCTTTCACATAGATCTTCGTCGGGCGGAGCAGGGCTTCGCCGAGTGTCTCTCCGAGTTCGTCATGGTATGTCTCCAGACTCTCCCTGTTCATCGGAAAAACCTTCCTGACCAGTGAGAACCCGTTACTGTGCACGCCGCTGGACTTAATTCCCACCAGCACATCTCCGGGGCGGATCGAGCTGCCTGTGATCAGGTTTTTTTTATCGACGACGCCGACTGCAAAACCGGCAAGGTCATATTCATCCTCCGGATAGAACCCCGGCATCTCCGCGGTCTCTCCTCCGATCAAAGCTGCCCCGGCCTGCACGCAGCCGTCTGAGACTCCTTTCACGATCTGCGCGATCCTGTCCGGACAGTTCCTGCCGCAGGCGATATAATCCAGGAAAAACAGAGGCTCGCCGCCCGCACACGCGATATCGTTGACGCACATGGCGACACAGTCGATGCCAACCGTATCATGACGGTCGAGCAGGAATGCCAGCTTCAGTTTTGTTCCGACACCATCTGTACCGGAGACCAGGGTCGGCTCCTCCATATCCTTGAACGCAGCAGCGGAAAACGCGCCTGAAAATCCACCCAGTCCTGTCAGGACCTCCGGACGGTTCGTTCTTTCCACAAACTGCTTCATGAGTCTGACAGACTCATACCCGGCCTCGATGTCAACGCCCGCACTCTTATAGTCCATATATACTGTCACTCCATTCCTTCTTCTTTTTTATTTTTTGTACAGCCTGTATCCGTATTCTTTCAGCTTCCGGTCCTTTTCCTGCACTTCAGCGCACATTTTCGAAGAGTATTCCTTCAGCTTTGCCAGAAGCGCCGGGTTGCTCACGGCAAGCATCTTTACGGCAAGCAGCCCTGCATTTTTCCCTCCGCCGATCGCAACCGTCGCAACCGGAATTCCGGGAGGCATCTGTACGATAGAGTACAGGCTGTCCTTTCCCCCAAGGGATGCTGTATGCATGGGAACGCCGATCACCGGCAGCGGGAACAGCGCCGCGCACATGCCGGGCAGATGAGCCGCCATACCCGCTCCGGCAATAATCACCTTCAGACCTCTCTCTTCCGCGCCTTTTGCGTATTCAAAGAACACATCCGGTTCCCTGTGCGCGGAGATGATCGTCATCTCATAGTCTATGCCGAATTCTTCCAGGA
>CADCOU010000033.1 GCA_902803155.1 uncultured Lachnospiraceae bacterium
ATCCCGCTGATCGTTCCGGCGATCGCGGCTCCGGTCACATTCTTCTATCTGAAGCAGTACATGGATTCCAACCTGCCTCACGAACTGATCGAGGCGGCGCGCATCGACGGATGCGGAGAGTTCAGGATCTTCAATACGGTAGCACTTCCGCTGATGAGACCTGCGATTGCAGTTCAGGCGATCTTCACCTTCGTCAGCAGCTGGAACAATTACTTCACACCGGCCCTGATCCTGCACAAGGATAAAGTCAAGACACTTCCTATCCTGATCGCACAGCTTCGTAGTGCCGACTTCCTGAAGTTCGACATGGGACAGGTGTATATGATGATCGCATTCTCGATCTTCCCGGTTATCTTCGTCTACCTGATTCTTTCCAAGAACATCGTAGGCGGCGTGGCAGTAGGCGCTGTCAAGGGTTAACCGGAAAACAATTTAATTCAGGCAACCATAAACCTTTTGTTTGTGATGACCGCGGTCCGGGTATCGGGTACGCAAGTCTCCGGTATCCGGCAGCGGTCAGGGTTATTCCCGGCCGGGCGCACAGCGCCCGGCCGTTTTATATGCGGCGAAAAAGCTTCACATTTCCAGCCTGCCCTATGATACAATGACACCAACTTGCGTATTGCAGGCCAGACATCTTCCCGGCCGGTGCGCAGTCGGTTCGGAGAATCACAGATACGTTGCAGCTGTACACGAAAGATGAGGAAAAGAAATATGAAGAACCACTGGAGCAGGCTTCGTTACACGCCTGTACTGCCGCTGGGCAGGGACGGCAGGATCGTCACTGCGTCGAAAGAACACCTGGAACTGTCGCGCGCCGCGGCAAGTGAGGGTATGGTTCTTTTGAAAAATGAAAACCACACACTTCCGCTGGAGAAGGGGACAAAAGTCGCCCTGTTCGGAAAGGGATCCGCCGATTATGTAAAGGGCGGAGGCGGAAGCGGCGATGTGACTGTCCCGTATCTCCGCAGCCTTACAGACGGTTTCCGGGTAAAGCAGAAAGAAGGAAAAGTCGAGATCCTGGAGTCGCTCGCCCGTTTCTATGAGGAGAATGTGAAGGAGCAGTACGCGAATGGATCGGAACCCGGCATGACGGTCGAACCTGAACTGCCCCGGGAACTCCTTGAGGAAGCAAAGGCCTATACAGATACGGCGATCCTGACTGTCTGCAGATTCTCCGGAGAAGGCTGGGACCGCAAGACAGTCCGGACCGACGCTTATAAGCTCTCCACCGATGAGGAGAAGATGTTCCTTCTGTCGGAGAAACTCTTTGAGGATGGCGATTTCTGTCTGACTGAGGCGGAGCGCAGGCTTGTCAGGACGGTGACAGAGAACTTCGCGAAGGTGATCGTGGTGCTCAATACAGGCGGGATCATGGAAACCGGCTGGATCTGCGACGACGAAAAGATCGGCGGAGCGCTCCTCGCCTGGCAGGGGGGAGTGGAAGGCGGTCTTGCCGCGGCGGACATCCTGGTCGGAGATGTAAACCCGTCCGGACATCTGTCTGACACGTTTGCGCGCACGCTGGAGGATTATCCGTCGAGCGCGTCATTCCATGAATCTGCGGAGTATGTAAATTATACCGAAGACATCTATGTGGGATACCGGTATTTTGAAACGATTCCCGGGGCAAAGGACAAGGTGGTATACCCGTTCGGATACGGACTGTCCTACTCGGATTTTCTGCTCACCCCTGTGTTCTGCCAGCAGGCAGGCGAAGACGTCGTGCTGAGTGTCAAGGTCACAAACCTGTCCGAGATGCCGGGAAAGGAAGTCGTGCAGGTCTATGCAAAGCTTCCGGACGGACAGCTCGGAAAACCGGCACTTACACTGGTTTCATTTGCGAAGACCGGCATGCTGGGGAGCGGCGTTTCCCAGTCGATCGACATGACATTCCCGATCCGTATGCTCGCTTCTTACGATGACCTGGGCAAGGTTGCAAAGTCAGCCTGGGTGATCGAGAAGGGGGATTATGAGTTTTATATCGGGAACAGTGTAAGGAACCTGACGAAGGTGCTCTATACCTGGAAGGTGGAAGAAGACATCATAGTTGAGCAGCTCACAGAGCGGTGCGCTCCGAAGAAACTGCCCGCGAGACTCCTCAGCGACGGAACGGAAGAGAAACTAGAGACCGGTGACTATCCGGAGCGTGCAGCGGGACTGGAGCCGATCGATGATCTGCAGAACGAGTTCCGCACCCCGGCTGCCGCGGCCATACCTTCGGGGCAGGCGCCGTGGTCCCCGAAGGCGGAGAAGCAGGCCGGGATGCTTCTGGATGAAGTGGCAGACGGAACCTGCCCGCTGGATGAGTTTATGGAGCAGCTGAGCACAGAGGAGCTGATCTCCCTGACGGGGGGACAGCCGAATACAGGAGTTGCAAACACATATGGCTGGGGCAATCTGCCGAAGTACGGCGTTCCGAATGCCATGACGGCAGACGGCGGCGCGGGATTCCGCGTGCTGCCCGAGACGGGAGTCAAGGCAACCGCATGGCCGTGCGCAACCATGCTGGCCTGCACCTGGGACCAGAATCTGCTTGAAAAGATCGGGCAGGCTGCCGCGAAAGAGGTAAAGGAAAATAACTGCTGCGTCTGGCTGGCGCCGGCGATCAACATCCACAGGAGCCCGCTGTGCGGGAGAAACTTCGAATATTATTCAGAGGATCCGCTCCTTGCTGGACTCTGCGCAGGCGCAGTGGTCCACGGGGTGCAGAGCCAGAAAGTCGGAGCCTGCATAAAACATTTCTGCGTAAACAACAAAGAGACAAACCGCAGGAACAGTGACTCCAGAGTCAGCGAACGGGCGCTCAGAGAGATCTATCTGCGCGCGTTCGAACTGATCGTAAAGCGGGAACAGCCCTGGTCAGTCATGTCCTCCTACAATCTCCTGAACGGAACGCATACGTCGGAAAACCGGGAACTTCTTACCGGGATCCTGCGCGAGGACTGGGGATTCGAAGGTGTCGTAACGACAGACTGGTGGACGACCGGTGAACACTATCTGGAACTGAAGGCGGGAAATGACATCAAGATGGGCGCCGGGTATCCGGAACGGGTCAGAGAAGCGTATGACAAGGGTCTGATCACCCGGGAGGAGATCGCAGTAAACGCGCGCAGGGTGCTGGAACTGATTCTGAAGCTGGAGTAAGAAGTATGGCTAAGACAAGAACGATCGAACAGATCCTGACGGAGAACGGACTTGCGTTTGCTCCGAACATGGAAGAGCACTATATGGCGGAACTGGAAACCATATGGAACGACGCCTGCGCGGAGAGCGGCGGCGAGATTACGGACGCACAGATCGATGAGTATCTGAATGTGCTGAAGAGTATGGGACTTGCGATCCCGGTCCACAGGGAACACATAGAGCGGGAAAAGTCCAGGAAAAGCAGCGTGGCGCCCGACCCGGAGATCCTGAAGATGCGCAAGATCATACAGGATGAGAAGGCGGCCGACCTGGCGGAGAAGAAGGCGTCGAAAAAGGCGAAGGAGATCTCCAGGGCTTCCGGCCCCGGTATCGCCGGCTGCGGCCCGATGATGTACACCGGGGAGGATACAGCAGAAGAGAGCCTGCCGGACAAACCGGATCCGGATGAGGTGTACCGTATCTTTCCGCCTCAGAGCAGGACTGACCTCGGCCATACAGTATTCCTGATCCTGGATATTCCGGAAGGGACGACTGTACCGCACAGGATCGCCGGAGGGTTTACGAATCCGGAGAGAAGGCTTGCGTTCGAGTACTACGACGGAGGCGAGCGGCATCACATGTCCCGGCTGGACATGAGCGGGGCGGATATTCGTTTCCGCAAGATGTTCACCTGGCTGGGAGAGCATCACATTTCGGTCAGGCTGAGCGGAACCACGGAAGGGAATTCATTTCTGGTATACCGGATAAAGGCGGTGGCCCCCCCGCTGGATGGCGGGAGCCTCCAGGTGATCGAGGACAATCTGCTTCAGTATATGATCGAGCGGATCCGCACATCCATCCTGCAGGCTCCGGAGGAAGAGATCCCGGAACAGATGTCGATGAGTGATCTCTCCGATATCATCAACTTCATGGCATGCTGCGCGGACACGCTTCCAGCGAATATACGTCAGTGGGCAAGAAAAAACATTGTAACGGCCGGAATGGAAGGCGGCAACGCGGATGAAAAGCGGCATGCGAAACGCGCGCTTTCCATGATGCTGCAGGTGCGCTGGAGAAGTTCCTACTTTGACCCGATCGATCCGGTGGAAGCGCGCCGTATCCTGGATGAGGAACTGTACGGACTGGAACAGGTCAAACAGAGGGTGATAGAGACGATCATCCAGATCAACCGCACGCATACGCTGCCAAGTTACGGTCTGCTCCTTGCAGGACCTGCGGGAACCGGAAAGAGTCAGATCGCGTACGCGGTTGCCAGAATCCTGAAGATCCCTTCGGCGATATTCGATATGAGTACGGTGAGGGATCCGGAGGCGCTGACCGGGACGCCGCGTATCTACACGAACGCACGGCCCGGAAGGATCATGGAAGCATTTACACAGACCGGAAGTTCCAACATCGTTTTTGTCATAAATGAGCTGGATAAAGCCAGTCACGAGGGACAGAACGGGAATCCGGCGGACACGCTGCTCACGCTCCTGGATAACCTGGGGTTCACAGACAACTATATGGAATGCCAGATCCCGACCGGCGGTGTCTATCCGATCGCGACAGCAAACAACAAGGATCAGATATCAGATCCTCTGCTGACGAGGTTTGCGGTCATTGACATACCGGACTATACGCCGGAAGAGAAGAAGATCATCTTCCGGGATTATTCCCTGCCGAAAGTGCTGCGCAGGATGGGGATGAAGCCGCAGGAATGCAGGATCACCCCGGATGCCGTGGACGCGATCATCGAACTGTACCGGGATCGTCCCGGCTGCCGTGATCTGGAACAGTCGGCGGAGCATCTTGCGGGACATGCGCTGTTTGAGATCGAGACCAGAAAGGTTGCGGAAGTGGAGTTTGACGCAGAACGGGTAAAGGCTCTTCTGAGAGGATAAGCAATACTCAGATACAGAGACGGA
>CADCOU010000034.1 GCA_902803155.1 uncultured Lachnospiraceae bacterium
GAAGACGGTCGATTTCACTGTCGACATCTTCTTCCCCCAGCTCTTTGCGGATGACTTTGATCTGCTCGCGAAGCATATATTCGCGCTGATTCTTTTCCATCTGCGCTTTCAGCTTTTCCTGGAGATCCAGTTTGACCTGGCCGATCTCCGTTTCACGCTGCAGAAGCTGCGCCAGCACGGAAAACTGCATCTGTGTGGAATCCAGGTTCAGGAATTTCTGCTTCTGGAGCGGTTCCGAAGGGAAACGGATCATCAGCTGGTCCAGGTATTCCTCCAGTGTCTGAATCACCTGCAGGGACCGCATGGCTGTGTCTCCGAAATTCGGCTCCGTAGCCGCAAAGCTGCGGCACCACTCTTTCAGGGAACGCAGCATAGCTTCTTTTTCGATTTCAGAATATTCTGTCTGCGCGGCAGGTGAAGGCAGGATTTCTCCCTCCAGGAAAGGATCTTCCTGCGTGAGGCCTAGAAGTTTCGCCCGGCATTCTCCTTCCACCAGCACACGGTACGTCTGGTTGGGAAGACGCATCAGCTGCTTGATATTTGCAATGACGCCGTAGGAATACAGATCCTCAAGACCCGGTATTTCTTCCCGTTCGTCTTTCTGCATTGTCAGAAAGACCTTTTGCTTCTGCATCATGGAACAGTGTACCGCTTCTATGGTCTTTTTTCGGTTGATATCGAAATGCAGTACCATCTTCGGCAGCACGACAAGGCTGCGAAGAGCTACAACCGGAAGTATCACAGGAGCCTCCTTTCTGTTCGGATGTTATTGTTGCATATCCCGGAAATCCTTCCGGGAAAGTAATCAGGCACTCTCGTGAGACCCGTGACGTGAGCGCATCTTTCTGGGGCGGGGAACTTCGACGTCCCGGTAAGTGAATTCCGGTTCCCCGGTTCCCTCAATCACTTCTTTCGTGACGATACAGCTGCCCACGCTTTCATCAGACGGAATCCGGAACATCAGATCCAGCATTGCTTTCTCCAGAATAGCGCGAAGGCCTCTGGCGCCGGTTTTACGTTCGAAGGATTTCCGGGCGATGGTCCGGATAGCTTCTTCCGTAAAAGTCAGTTCCACGCCGTCCAGATCGAAAAGCTTTTCATATTGCTTTACAATAGCATTCTTCGGTTCTGTCAGGATCTTAACAAGGGCATCCTCGTCCAACTGTTCCAGGGTGACAATCATGGGAAGACGGCCGACAAGTTCCGGAATCAGACCATACTTGACCAGATCCTGAGGAGTCACCTGTTTAAAATATTCGCCGACGCCGATCTGCACCTTTTCATGTACTTCAGCACCGAAGCCGATGGAATTCGACCCCAGACGGCTTTCAATCATCCTTTCCAGTCCGTCAAACGCACCTCCGCAGATGAAAAGGATGTTGGTGGTATCAATCTGATACATTTCCTGATGAGGATGCTTCCGTCCGCCCTGCGGAGGTACGTTGGCAACGGTTCCTTCTACAATTTTCAGAAGTGCCTGCTGAACGCCTTCACCGGACACATCGCGGGTAATGGAAACATTCTCGGATTTTTTGGTGATCTTATCGATTTCATCCAGGTAAATAATGCCGTGTTCCGCCTTTTTGATGTCGTAATCGGCAGCCTGGATCAGTTTGAGGAGGATGTTTTCCACATCTTCACCGACGTAACCGGCTTCTGTCAGCGCGGTTGCGTCAGCAATGGCAAAGGGGACATTCAGGAGCTTCGCAATGGTCTGTGCCAGGTATGTTTTGCCGCAGCCGGTAGGTCCAAGCATCAGTACATTGCTCTTCTGAAGCTCTACCCCGGAATTATCATTGGCGAGAATTCTTTTGTAGTGATTATAGACTGCAACAGAAAGCGCTTTTTTCGCCTCTTCCTGGCCGATTGCGTACTCATCCAGAAAAGCCTTGATCTCCATGGGCTTCCGGAGAACGATGCCTGTCGTATCGTCACGGAGTTCTTCATCCTGTTCCTCGTCGATGAGGTCTTCCAGGATATCATAGCAGGCATCCACACATTCATTGCAGATATACACCCCTTTGACCTGTCCGGAGATCAGACGCTTCACCTGCATTTCGCTCTTTCCGCAGAAGCTGCAGTACAGGCGGTCATCATATCGGTTGGCCATAAACCCTCCTTATTACTCCGTGACGCGGCTGGTAATGACGGTGTCGATCAGACCATATTCCCGGGCTTCTTCC
>CADCOU010000035.1 GCA_902803155.1 uncultured Lachnospiraceae bacterium
CCCGCGCCGGAACCGCCCGCGCCGGAACCGCCTGCACCGGAGACACCCACATCCGAACAGCCTGCGCCGCAGTCGGAAACGATTGCGCCTGATACCGGCGCGCCGGAGACAAATGCCCAGGAGATCATCGCTGATCCTGAGACAAATGCACCTGCAGAAAATCATTCGACGGCGATCCCGGAAAATCCGACGGAAAAAAAGCTCAACCAGAAGATTGTGGATGCCGGAGAAGTCGATGAAGGCTTTTCGATCAGCATCAACGGAGGAGAACCCGCTGTTATCGAACCGGAGAAAAGCTTCCGCGATGTTGTGAATGCCATTACCGTCGGGGGCTACCGGTATGCGCTGGATTATATTCGTCCGACCACACGCCTGAGAGAGCCGGTTGAAGATATCGAGTCGGAAGGCACAATTAAAAAGATTTTTGAGAAAGTACGGTTCATGCCCGGTTCTTCCTGCGATATCGTACTGTACCTGTATGACGGCAGATCTCTGTGGATGAATATGAGGGTACAGGGGTCTCTGGAGACAGAAGATGCTGCGATCGTGTTTACTTCCGCGCCGGAAGAGAAAGCATGTACGGTAACCTACGACGCAAACGGAGGGAACCTTTCCGGATGTGCGTCCAGTGTAAGAAGAAAGGGCGAGTGGTTCAGCCACTTTGATGGTAAGGCGGAGAAGGAAGGGCAGTATTTCTGCGGATGGTTTGATGGTCCGGGAGAAGACGCAGTCAGGGTGTTTCCGACCGATCCCGTGGAAGAGGATACCACTCTGTATGCGCATTTCAGCCCGTACGGCAAGGCGGTGGCGGTTTTTGATTTCGGATTCTCCACAGCCGGAGACGGCGGGAACCTGGTCCATCATCTGCTCTTCCCGATGCAGGACGGCGGAACTTACAGAATTACCTCCACACCGCATATGGAGCGGAACGGACTGGTGATTGCGGGCTGGAAAGACGCCTACGGCGAGAAGGTAGATCCCACGGAACTGACCGGACTCACCGAGTCCAGAACGTTTACCGCGATCTGGGAGGCGCCGTCCGAAACAACTCCGGAGGAAACTGAAGCGGCTGCCGCGGAGAATGCCGAAGCGGAACCGGAGTCGTAAACAGGAACAAATCTTTTAGAGAAAACAAAAGGCAGGGAGCCGGGACAGAACCCCGGCTCCCTGCCTTATCATGTTTTCAAATGCATTACATCTTGTTCCGGCGGCCGTACATCTTTGCCAGCCCGCCTTCGGAGGTTTCCAGAAAGCGTTTATTCATGCTGATTCCGGTCTCATACATGGTCCGCACGGCGATGTCGAAGGAGATCCGCTGCGTGTCGGACAGAAAGAAGGACAGGTTGCATGCGTTCATCGCACGGTTCGCGGCGACAGCGTTGCGCTCTATGCAGGGCACCTGGACAAGCCCGAGGATCGGGTCGCAGGTCAGACCGAGATGATGCTCCAGAGCAATCTCCGCCGCATACTGGATCTGGTTGGTTGAGAGGCCGTACAGATAGTCCAGCCCTGCCGCGGCCATGGAACACGCAGCGCCGATCTCTGCCTGGCAGCCGCATTCCGCACCGGAAACAGAGGCATTGTGCTTGATCAGGTTTCCGATCAGTCCGGCGACCTCAAGTCCGGAGATCATCTGCTCGTCAGTCAGGATGCGCTGCTCCTGCACGTAACGGAATGTTGCCGGGACAACGCCGCAGGATCCGCAGGTCGGAGCGGTCACGACTGTACCGCAGTCTGCGTTCTGCTCACTGGTGGCAAATGCATAGGCAGAGATCAGCCGGCATTCACGGACCTGCGGATGGTCATGCTCCAGCCGGAAGTCGAAGAGCTTTTTCGCTTTTCGCTCCACTCTCAAAGGTCCCGGAAGCATTCCTTCGGTTTCCAGGCCATCCTGGATAGTCTGTTTCATCTGTGCCCATACGGTCCGGAGATAATCCCGAATCTCAGGTCCTTCTGTCAGTTCCACATATTCCGCGAGATCGAGCCCCCGGAAGTTGCAGAACTCTATGATCTCGGCAAAAGAGTTCTCCGGGTATATATCTTCGCTTTCGGATTCCGGTCTTCCTTCAATGCGGAGATCTCCCCCGCCGATGGAAAGCGCCCGCATGGTATCCTGGACTTCTCCGTCCTTCAGTGCGATAAAGTCCATGGTATTCGGATGCGTGACATCTTCCGGAGCCTCCCTGCAGAAGATCACTTCAGTCGGGGTCGGGGAGAGCGTCTCATAGAGCACACGGTCTGTTCCGTGCCCTTTGCCTGTTTTGCAGAGCGAGCCATAAAGCTTTACCCGGAAGGCTTCTGCGTCCGGATGCCCGTCTCTGAAGAGGATGGCGGCTCTTTCCGGTCCCATCGTGTGGGAACTGGATGGTCCGCGGCCGATCTTATATACTTCTCTGATCGATTTCATACGATTGTCACCTCATCCTGTCTGTGATGGCGCCTGTCCGCAGAAGACAGGCATAATCCCCATGCGGCGCTGCAGCTCAGTGGCGGGTGTCAATCCCCCGCCGGAAATGGAAATATGCTATGGACATTATAAGGCGGGAGGGTAAGGTCCACAAGCAGAGGTTCGTATAGTTCTGGTACAACCGGAGAAACTCTGGTATGATTGATTCTCAGAGAAAGACTAGGAGCAGGTAACCGGTATGATGAAGTATTTATTGCGCGAGGCAGCAGGGGATAAGAACAGCAAAAAGAAAAAGGCAGCAGGAGCCGTCCTGCTGGTTATTTCCATCCTGATCCTGATCCATGCCTGGTCTACCCGGAGCAGATATTCGCCCTATGAACCGGGAGAAGAGACAAAGATCAGTCTCTATGGAGAGGTTCCCGGGGTGGAGCATTACTATGAAAAAGAATATGAACTGTGGGAAGAGAAGTATTCGGAGGAAGGTCTCAGGGACCTGTTTCTGGGTCTTCCGTACTATGAGGCACAGTGGCTGAATCTCTGGATGAAGGAAGGGGATGAGGAGATGCTTGAGCAGTGGTACGGGGATATTGAAGGTACGCTTGCTCATGTAGAACCGATCAAGGACTTCTACCGGAAGATCCGGGAAAACTGTCCGGAGACTGTTTTCCATGGGACGGACGTCGGACTGAGGTATGATTCTTCCGGGGTGAGGTATCTGAAAAAGCTGGAAGAGCGGGGAGAAGCGGATACGGAAGCATACCGCCTCGCTGAAGAATGCATAGAGCAGGGGAAGATCTGGGAGGAAGAAAAGGACGCCGACTACAGGGAGAAAACTCTGGCGGAGAACTTTATCCGCGAATATGATCAGCTGGAAAATGACCATGTGATGGGCATCTATGCGGATGCGCACTGCGATCCGCGAAAGAATGCGGCAAAAGGAAAAGAGCCGTGTATGGCGGCCCGGCTGAAGGAACGCTGCGGAGACGTCGTCAGTTATCAGGCGGTCGAATACATGGTGAAGATAGAGAGCGACAAGATGCTGGAGAGAAAGCCGGCCGGAAAGAAGGAACGGCTCGAAGCCGGAATGCCTGCGACAGAGATGTGAGTCTTGCCGCTTCGGAATGCAGCCGGCGATAAGAATCAGAAGAGAAATCAGGAAAGAATGAATACAAAACAGACAGGACAGGGATACGGATACATCCCTGTCGCCATCTTATGCAATATCCTGTGGGGCAGCGCGATCCCCTTTATCAATATCGGCTACAGGCTGTTCGGGATAGAATCCGGCGGAACCGGTTCACAGATTCTGTTTGCCGGATGCCGCTTTTTTCTCGCGGGGTGGGTTACGCTGCTGATCCGGACCGTTTCTCTGAAGAGACCGGCTCTGCCGAAGCGAGGAAACGCCGGAATGGTGCTGAAGCTGGCGGCGGTTCAGACGGTCGGGCAGTATGTGCTGTTTTATATCGGGGTTGCCCATACGATCAGTGTGAAAGCGTCGATCATCCAGGGACTGGGGGCGTTTGTATCGATCCTGATCGCAAGTTTTATCTTCCGGTACGAAACGATGGACCGGACGAAATGGATCGGAGGCGCACTCGGAATACTGGGCGTCATCGTGATGAACTGGCGAAGCGGAAGTTTCGGCGGAGGGCTCTCCCTGTTCGGGGAAGGCGCTCTGGTTCTGTCCATGATCAGCTGCGCGTTCAGTGCAGGGATGATCAAGAAATACGGCCAGAAAGAGGATCCGGTGACGCTGAACGGATGGCAGTTTGTTGTCGGAGGTGCCGTGATGATTGTGATCGGCCTCCTGTGCAGAGGGCAGCTGCATCCGCAGGGCGGCACGGCATATCTGGTAATGCTGTATCTGGTAATGCTTTCTGCGGTGGCATATTCACTGTGGTCGATGCTGCTGAAAACATACCCGATCTCAAAGATCGCGGTGTTCATGTTCCTCCAGCCCCTGTTCGGAGTGATCCTGGGAATCCTGCTGGTGAAGCAGAAACCGGATACTTCTCCTGTGCAGTATGCGGCGGCGCTGACGTTGGTATGTGCATGCATCATAGTCATTAACTCAGCCGGGGAGTCCTCTGCCCCGGAAGGCGACGGGCAATAACGGACGCAGCCCGGTCCGGTACGGAAAAATGCCGGATAATTCCTGTACATTTGCAGAGCATGGAAGTGTATAATGAATAGGGTTTGAACTGATCACGGAAAAGAAGGCCGGAGACAGAATATGGATAAATACAGAGGTTCCTATACAGACGAACCGGACATCAGAAGAGAAAACCGGACACAGAGATCTGCAGAAGGCTATGATACCCGCAGAAGCGCAGACCGCAGCAGATCAGCCGGCAGCGCAGGAAGCACGCACAGATCGGCCGGCAGCGCCGGAAGTGCGCACAGATCAGCGGGAAGCACAACAGGCACGCATAGATTAGCGGGGAGTGGAAGCACGCACAGATCATCAGGCAGCACGGAGAAGCGCCGCAGCACCGGGGCAACAGCCGCCCGCAGAAAGACGGGCAGTTCCAAAACGGTACGCCGCAGTACAGGTACGTCCTCCAGGACCGGGAGCGGAGCCCGCAGAAGCGGAAACCGCCGCAGGAAGAACGAACAGGATCTGACCTCGCTGCTGATCCTTGCCGGTTTTGCCCTGCTGCTGATCACAGCTGTCGTTCTTGTCATTCTGGTGATCCGGAAGGACCATCGCAGAGAGATCGTGGAAGAGCCTGCTGTCATGACTGAAGCTCCGATGACAGAGACGGAGATGGAGAAGAAAAAGGTCTTCCCTGACGCAGTGGAAGAGGTCGAGACGGCGCCGGCATCCTTCTCGCCGCACAGTACGGACGCGACGAATCCGTCCAACCTGATCAGCTTTACCAATATCCGTGTCAACGACGTGGATCTTTCTTCGGTTTCTGCATACCAGAGCGACGGACAGATCGAATTCGGCCTGCCGGGGGACTATACGGATCTGGAAGGAGTCATCACTTTCCGCGGCAGCAACTTCCGCGACAGACCCGCCTGGGGCTACGCGAACATGAGCAAGAATTCCTTCGGGGAACCGTGGACAAAGAGCAGCAGTTCTCTCGGATCCTGGTCGGGAAGCGGCTGGACCGGCCAGCCTCTGATCGTGAAATGGCCCGCTTCTGTCAAAGCCCACATGAACATGTATGATTCGGCGAAGCAGAAGGAAGACCTGGTTGAAGTCATCTACGCGACCATGGACGGAAATGTGTACTTCCTGGATCTCGATACCGGACAGGAGACCCGCGACCACCTGAGCCTCGGCTACACATTCAAGGGAGCCGGAGCCCTGGATCCGAGAGGATATCCCATCCTGTACCTCGGCGCCGGCATCAACAGTCCGACGTACGGAGTATCCAAGGCATTCATCATAAACCTGCTGGACTGCTCGGTCATGTACACCTTCGGGCAGGCAGATCCGTTCTC
>CADCOU010000036.1 GCA_902803155.1 uncultured Lachnospiraceae bacterium
CTCGATCCGATCATCACGCATATCCTTCCGCTGTCAGAATGGGAGAGAGGAATACAACTGATGAGATCCAGGGAAGGAACCAAGATTCTTCTGATCCCTGAGGAGTGATGTTCCCTGCCATTAATATAATCATAAATCGCTCAATATATGAGAATTTAGTTGACAGAATGCGATCACTTGTGCTAGCATATATAAACAAGATGCTACATTACTATATGACTGCCCGGATGGTCCATCTTCATTCGGTCTGTGACATCTTGTTTTAATCATCCGGGCGGTCACCTTCATATGTACAGGCAGGTGAATGACAATGAGCAGCGAAGCAATACTCCGGTTCAATGGGGCGACCAAGCGCTTCGGCAATTTCGTCGCCGTTGACCACGTAGACTTTGAGGTACATAACAAAGAGATCGTCGCCATCATCGGTGAGAATGGCGCCGGGAAGAGCACCTTTTGTAAGATGCTGACCGGTGTGTATTCCATTGACGATGGCGACATGTATTTTGAAGGGAAGAAAGTCGCATATAAGAACACGACGGAATCCATGAAGGCAGGAATCAGCATGGTGTACCAGGAACGCAACCTGGTCGGTATGCTGACCGGTGCGCAGAATATCTGTCTTGGAAATGAACCCGGGAAGGGATTCATCAGCGAGAAGGAATCCTACGAGAAGGCCCTTGCGATCCGTGACAGGCTTCACCTCACGATCCCGCTGGAC
Organism: uncultured Lachnospiraceae bacterium; assembly: GCA_902803155.1. Taxonomy (GTDB): domain Bacteria; phylum Bacillota; class Clostridia; order Lachnospirales; family Lachnospiraceae; genus Porcincola. The sequence goes on from CADCOU010000036.1 coordinate 719, forward strand.
GTCCCGGTCAATGAACTCGGCGCCGGTGAGCAGCAGCTGATCGAGATCATGCGTGCTTTCTATACCAATCCGAAAGTCCTTATCCTGGATGAGCCGACGGCTTCCCTCGGAGAGGGCGAGATTGAGCCGTTCCTGGATTTCGTCAAGACGATCCGCAACAACATGGATATTGCAGTGATCTTCATTTCCCATAAGATCGAGGAGCTGTTTGCAATCTCCGACCGGATCGTGGTTCTGACCGACGGGAAGAACACGCTGACCGATTACACAGAGAACCTGACGCAGGATAAGGTCATCACGGCCATGCTCCGTACGGGCAAGTCCTACGGCAAAGTCGAAGTTCCGGACAAGGATGTGGACAGCCTTCCGGTGATTCTTGAAGTCGGCACCGCAAAGTATGACGGCAAAGACCATCAGCTTAACTTTAAGATCCATAAGGGTGAAGTGGCCGGCTTCTACGGTCTGGTCGGATCCGGCCGCACCGAGTGCGCCGAGATGCTGTACGGACTGCGCAAGGCAGAAAAGTCCTATACGTTCAACGGGGAGACGATCACAAAGAACAACAGCCGGGCCATGATCGACAGGGGCATGATCATGACGCCCGAGAAACGCGCGCACGGTACATTCCGCGCGCTGTCCCTCATCGACAATATCTGCAACCTGTTCCTGAAGGAAGAGCTTGCAGGAAAAGGCATCGGCATCGTGGATAACCACAAGAGCAGAGTCTTCGCCGATGAAGTCCTGAAAAACAACGATGTTAAATACAATTCCCCGCAGCAGGCAATCTCCGGATTGTCCGGCGGCAATATCCAGAAGATCATCATCGGCAGGAGCATTGCGATCAACAAAATCAGCCTGCTGATCCTGGACGAGCCCACAAACGGCATCGACGTCGGTGCGAAGTTCGAGATCTATCAGAAAGTCAGGCAGCTTGCGGACAATGAGGATCAGGACAGCAGGATCGGCGTGATGTTCATTTCCTCAGAACTGGATGAACTCCTGAATGTCTGCGACCGCATCTATGTGTTTGCAGGCGGCGACGTGATCCAGTACTTCGACCGCGGTAACTTTGACAAGGAGAAGATCCTCAGTGCAGCGATAAGGGGGAAAAAGACAGATGGCTAAGACTTCTTATATCAGAAAGAAAAAGGGCTTGAAGGAAAACCTTCCGAGATTCTTCCTGCTGATCGCACTGGTGATATTCGCCATGATCTTCCAGGGGATGCAGTCCAAGTTCCTGTCCATGAACAATGTCATGAATCTGCTTGCGATCAGCAGCATCACCGGTGTTCTTGCTCTCGGAAACATGCTGCTGATGAGTGCCGGAGAGATGAGCTTCTCCCTCGGTGCGCAGTGTACCGTGATCGGAGGCGTGTTCGGATCCTACCTTGCAGGGGCTGAAGGACGCAGTATCTTTGTGGCATTCCTGCTGGCGGTCGGAGCGTCCCTCCTGATCGGAGCGGCGATCGCATTCTGTACTGTCAAACTCGGAGTTCCGACTTTCGTCTGCACATTGGCATTCGGTACGCTCCTTGACGGCTTCTCGCAGATCACGAACGGCGGAACGACGCTGTTCTCCAAGAACTGGCCGAAGGGCTTTACGATCATGCAGCAGATGATCGGCGGCAAGGTCCCGTACGCAGTGATCACCTTCTTCCTGTTGGCGATTATCGTACACATCGTATTTGAGAAGACCCGGTTCGGAAGACATCTGTATGCGATCGGCTCCAATCCGACGGCAGCGACCAGTTCCGGTATCTCGGTTCCGAAGTTCCGTGTAATTGCATTCCTGATCAGCAGCGTGTTCTGCGGA
>CADCOU010000037.1 GCA_902803155.1 uncultured Lachnospiraceae bacterium
CAGTAATAACAGAAGGTTGCTGCCGTAGTCTCATCCGTGACGATCTCCGCGCCGCAGCTCGGACACGTATAGATCACTGCGCTGTCCTGCCTGCCGGCATGCTGATCCTGTGCGTAACTCTGTGCCTGATTTCCGTATCCATCTCCGGCTTCAGACGAACCCCCGGCTCCTGAAACAGGCTCTTCCGGATACTCTTCCGGCTGTGCTGCGTAAGCATCCTGTATGACCTGATCGGAGGCTCCGGCCATCTGGAGTTTATCCAGCTGCGCCTGTGTGTACTCCGACAGACAGAACTCGCACCTGAATTTCTGACTGCCCGGATCAAATACCATGCCTCCGCCGCAGTTGGGACATTTATAGGTAATCGTCGCCATAATTCACCCTTTATATGTCTTGAAAAACGGCCGCCGGCAGAAATGACCGGCGGCCGCAGGACTGATTCAAACCTGCAGCTCAGTCGGGACTTCCGACTGAAAGAACATTTACTCAGGTTTCTTCGTTCCGCAGTTCATGCAGAAGTTTCCGCCGTTCAGAGTACCGCATTCCGGGCAGAACCACTCACCCGGCTGCTTCTGTCTCGGGCCGGATGCCGCCGGAGCCTCAGCTGCCGGAGCAGACTGCTGCATCTGAGCCGCATTGGTTGCGCTTGCGGTTCCCATGAATCCGCCTGCTGCGCTCATACCCATGCCCATTCCCATAAAGGCCGCACCGGCGCCTGCCGTATTGGATCCGGCATTCTGAAGTCCCTGTGCCACCGCGCTCTGCACATATCCCTCACGGATTGAAGGATCCTGCATCATAGCTCCCTGGTTGCGCATGTTGATCAGCTTCTGGGACTCTTCGTCATAGGAAATGGATCCGATGCCGACTGAGATAACTTCGATGCCGCGAAGTGCTGTCCAGCTCTCATCCAGGACATCCGCCATGTACTTCGACAGGGTCGTGCTCTTGGAAGCAACGTAGCTGATGCGTTCGCCGTCCGCGCTCATCTGATTGATCGCAGCCTGAAGAGCCTCCAGGAACTCGTTCAGATACTGTTCATTGATATCCGCGACATCGACCTTGACCGCGTTGCGCGGGCATGCATTCGCGTAGAACAGGAGCGGGTTCGTGATCTGGATCGAATAAGTACCGAATGCGCGCACGAACAGTTCTGCGTTGTAGAAGTTATCAAAATAGTTGACGGCATTGCGGGTTCCGAACTTGATCCCCTTGATCTCCTGCGTGTTGATAAAGAAGACCTTCTGGGACTGCGGGCTGCTTCCGTCGAACTTGAACCTCTCCCAGACATCCTTCAGGCTCTCCTTGAACTGGCCCTGGAACAGGGACGGCATGGAAGAATTATCCACGATGAAATAACCCGGCTCTGCCGTGTAGTCGATGATCTTGCCGCCGTCGACAAGAATCATGAACTGGTTGTCATATACATGAATGCAGGATCCGTTCGAGATGAGATCACTCGACGTGAATCCGTTTTTATTCTTGATGCGGCCCTGTGTCATCAGGGTCTGAGGCCCCATATTGAACGGTTCGACGACTTCCTGAAACTGATCACTGAGCGCACCCGCAACAGATCCTAAAGCAGCTCTGACAATACCCATGATATACCTCCGTACTTGTATGAATGAACTCTGCTGTTTCCTTGTTTTTAAAACTCTATCTGTAAGCAGTTTCTTCTGCTTATTTGATACTTAATCCTGGATCTGGGTCTTCCGGTTCGGTCTGCCCAGGGAATCCCATTTCAGATATGCGTCGATGAACGGATTGAGTTCCCCGTCCATCACAGCCTGCACATTTCCCGTCTCCCATCCGGTCCGAAGGTCTTTCACCATGGTATAGGGCTGGAATACATAGGAGCGGATCTGGCTGCCCCAGCCGATGTCCTTGACCTCGCCGCGGATATCCGCCGCTTTCTCCCGGTTTTCTTCCATCTTCAGCATCAGGAGCCTTGCCTTCAGCATCTGCATGGCTTTGTCCTTGTTCTGGAACTGGGAACGCTCATTCTGGCAGGTCACCACGATCCCCGTCGGGAAATGCGTGATACGGATCGCCGAAGACGTCTTGTTGATGTGCTGACCGCCCGCACCGCTGGATCGATAGGTATCGATGCGGATGTCTTCATCCCGGACCTCGATATCCACATCTTCCTCAATATCCGGCATCACATCGCAGGATACGAACGAGGTCTGCCGTTTACCCGCAGCGTTGAACGGAGAGATCCGGACCAGGCGGTGGATAACCATCTCGCTCTTCAGATAGCCGTATGCGTTTTCCC
>CADCOU010000038.1 GCA_902803155.1 uncultured Lachnospiraceae bacterium
AAGTCAACGACGGATATGCCATATAAATAATCGGAAACGGGAGGCGCCGCTATGACAATAGAAGAAATGAAAAAAAGAAAGATCGAACTCGGTTACACCAGTGAGATGATCTCCAAAGAGTCCGGCGTACCGCTCGGAACGGTCCAGAAGATCTTTGCCGGAACAACAAAGGCCCCCCGCAGGCGTACGATTGAAGCGCTTGAGAGGGTGCTCAGATATTCCAAAATGATGAATCGGATGAAAGATCCGGATCGTTACAGATACGATGCAAAGAACACACCGGAAACGCAGGAAGCTGATGTTGTTCGTGAACAGCTTTTTGAATATGGTACATCGCCGAAAGATCGTATATATACTCTCGATGATTATTATGCCCTGCCGGATGATATGCGCGTGGAGCTGATTGACGGAGTCTTTTATGACATGGCTGCGCCTGGTTCTCTGCATCAGTTAATCCTGGGGCAGCTATTCCGCAGTTTCTCCGACTGTGCAGAGGATCATGACATGCCCTGCGAAGTCATGATGGCGCCTTTTGATGTCCGCCTGGACAGGGACAACTACACCATGGTGCAGCCGGATCTCCTTGTCATCTGCAGCGAACAGGACTATCTGCATATGAAGCGCCTGGAAGGCGCTCCGGATCTTGCAGTGGAGATCCTCTCTCCATCTACACGTTCCAAAGATATGATCCTGAAGCTTCATAAATATAAAAACGCCGGCGTAAGGGAATACTGGATCGTGGATCCGAAGAACCTGGCCGTGACCGTTCACTTCTTCGAGGATGAAGAGAATTATGATCCCAAAAAGTATTCTTTCGATGATCAGATCCCCGTTACGATCTCAGGCGGAACATGCTCCATCGATTTCTCACAGATCCGAAAGAAGCTTTCACAATACGGAGATCTGTCTTCTTAGCGCTCCGCCTCATGTTTTTCCTTTGGCGTATAGTACCACGGTTTTGTGAATTTCTCCGTGATGCCGGAATACTTCCAGGTATTCTTCGATTCATCGTAGGAGTGCACCAGCATATACTGATAACTGCTGTCATGCGCTAAGGCGTCATAGAGATAACGCAGCGGCACCCAGTGACGGTTATGCTTCGGGCTGCCGGAATCCCCCAGGAAGATCTGATCGGTCTTCTCGTCATAAAGCCAGGGATTCACGTAATGGCCAGGGGTATCCTGCCAGTAGGTATCATCGTCGTCACTGCACACCAGAACGATAGCGGTCAGACCGCTGCGGTATGCCGCACGGAATGCCTCATAGGACCGGTTTTTCTTATGGAAGGAGACCTTGAATCCCAGCGACCTCAGCGTCTGTCCCATGAACGGCCAGTCGATCGCGCCATATCCCCAGCTCGGTGAATAGTCGGAAGCTTTCATGGCATAATAGTACATATCCACCGGCGAGCATTCGTATGGAGTAAGCGAGCTGTAGATGTTGGCCAGGGCGCACAGGCCGCATCCAAAGACACTGAAACGGCCGCCTTCCATCTCGAATTCACACCACTCTCCGGAATAAGGAGTTTTGCTCTCCCAGGCAACCGGTCCCTGCGAAAATGTATAGATGGATTGCGTTCTGGCTTTCAGCGGTTCCTCTGTCTCCTGTTCTGACTCGGTTTCCGACTCGGTCTGAGCTGCTTCTGTCTCCGGTGCGGGAGCTTCCGTCTCTCTGACTTCTTCCGTCTGCACCTCAGTCTCACGCAGATGTGACAGGATCGGTTCCAGATCCTTGTCAAATAAAAGCAGGCACATGAACAGCACCGTGACCACCAGCAGGACGCTTACAAGGACTATCAATATGGTTCGTCTTGTTCTCTGATTCATTCTGACTCCTTACAGCAACAGTTCCGCCAATGCAATCACTGCCGGGATCGACAGCATTGACATCAGGGTCGTCACCACAAAAAGCTCTGATGCGTAATGATAATTCCTTCCGTAACGCATGGCCATCATGGTACAGGTAGTCGCAGCAGGGCTGGCCGCTGCTACGACAACGGTATAATACACAGTCTCGGGCGGACGGAATACCAGCAGCAGTGCGATCGCCAGGATCGGCATAACAAAGAGCTTGACCGCGGATACCATGTAGACCCGTTTCTTTTTCAGTGCCAGGAGCGGGTGCGCTTCAGCAAGCGCAGCGCCTGCAACGAACATCCCCATGGGAGTATTCATATTGGCTACATATGTCAGCGCTTTCTCCACGGGAACGGGAAACTGAATCCGCAGGAAGTAGCACACAAGCCCGATCATCACCGCGCACATGACCGGACTTCGCAGCCCTCTGGAGAGCTGTTTCGGCGATGAATCACCCGTAAGGATGATCAGCCCGTGTGTCCAGGACAGGATGCTGAACACTACAATATACGCAGTGACGTAGAACACTCCTTCTGCGCCGAGGATACTGTTGATCAGCGGGATTCCCATAAACCCGCAGTTGCTGTAGACTGCGCTGAACCGTTCGACCATCGTATCCGGGTCTTTACCCGGGAGCATAAAATGTGCCGCGATGATCGCCGCAAAATGCGTGAGAAAAGCAAACAGGATCGTCAGGAGAAAACCATGGACTTTCGCGGCATTGTATTCCACCGTCACGAAGCTGTTCACGATCAATATCGGATTGACCAGGAGCAACAGCATGCTGGACAGCGTCTTTGAGCCGGAATGGTCCACCAGCTCTGTCTTCCGGATCACATATCCGATCATGATCAGGATGAACATGATCACCATCTGGTTCGCTACGATCAAAAACATAGTATTCTCCAATCCTGCCGGAGATGGTCACTCAGTTTCGCCAGCCGGGGAGCAGTTTGTTCTTCAGCACTCCTCCAGTCAGTTTTCCCCAGCCAAGCGGATATCCGTCCGTACATACAAGGTACCAGCCGTTCTGCTTCCCGTCTTCCACCCGGACCGTCTCGCCCCGCAGATACTGCGCCATACGCTCATCTTCCGGGGAAAATGAGATCCGGCACCCTTCAGAGCACAGCGCCATGGCCAGTTCCTGCGCCGGTTCGAAGCGGTTCTTCTTCAGTTCGCCCAGGTACAGTCCGTTCCGTAAGAATGTCAGTCCCCTGAATCCCGAAAAGCCTTCGGGCGTCAGGTAGATCTTTCCGTTGTGATTCTCCAATCGATCTGTATCGATATCAATATTCTGAAGAAAACGCTCCAGGAATTCCGTCAGATA
>CADCOU010000039.1 GCA_902803155.1 uncultured Lachnospiraceae bacterium
ATGTACCACTTTGCCCTGATCCTGACCGGGAATCTGCTCGCTCCGTTCGTGATCTCTTTCTGCGGAAAGCACAGGATCAACCGGCAGAATTTTATATATCGTCTGTTCCAGATGATCCGGACGGCCATTCTGGTCTCGATCGGTGAAATGTTCTTCCGGGCGCTCAGCTTAAAGCACGGGCTGCAGATGTTTGTCCGGATGATCCGGCATGCTTCGCTGCATTCATTTGCGGACGGAACGTACCTGAAGCTGGGCATGGACCTGCAGGACTATATCATCGTCGCTGCGACGGTCCTCTTTATATTTGTGATCAGCCTGCTGAAGGAGCGGGGCGTCAATGTGCGGGAGCGGCTCTATGAGAAGCCGGTGCTCGTGCGCGCTCTGGTCACGGCCCTGCTGATCTCCCTGATCCTGCTGTTTGGTGCATACGGGGCCGGCTATGTGCCCGTTGACCCGATCTATGCGAACTTCTGAGGAGGCGGACATGAAATATCTGAAAATAATACTTCCGGTGTTTCTGACCGTCGTACTGCTCGCGGGGATGCTGCTGTACCTGTCCATCCTCACCAGCCCGAAGAACAATACGCAGGAAGCCGGACACGACGCGTGGGCCGCATACGGATTCGAGGCGGAGGCGCCGGACAGCATCGACATGTTCATGCTGGGCGACAGCGAATCCAGGACATCCATCTCGCCGATGGAACTGTTCCACAACGAAGGGATCACCTCGTACTGCTGCGGCATCAACTCCAACATCCTGTGCGAGGTATACGACATGCTGAAGCTGGTACTGAAGGAGCAGCACCCGAAGCTGCTGATCCTGGAGTGCAATGTCATCTTCTCGCCGTTTGACTGGAAGGACGCCCTGCAGACCGCTTCCGCCTCGGTATTCCCGGTGATCCGCTGGCACAACCGCTGGAAGACACTGCAGAAGCAGGACTTCACCAGCATACCGGACTACACGGGCGTGGAAGTCAGGAAGGGATATTATCACTCAACTTACGCAGACCCGGCGCCGCCTTACATGATGGACCGCTACATGCTTGAGAGCGATGAGAGAGAGCCTCTGAACGGGATCAACCGCCGGTACCTGAAGAAAATCGCGTCCGTCTGCAGGAAGAACGGGATACAGCTCATCCTGATGAGCATGCCCAGCATAAAGAACTGGACCACGGAAAAGCACAACACCTGCGCCGATCTTGCAGAGGAGCTGGGAATCGGATTCCTGGATCTGAATGAGATGCGGGAAGAAGTTCCGATCGACTGGAACGAGGATACCAGGGACCGTGGCGACCACCTGAACAACACGGGCATGAAGAAGGTCTGCAGCTTCCTTGGTCCGTACCTCAGAGAACACTTCGGACTGGAAGACCACAGGGGAGACCCGGCTTACGACGAGACGTGGACAGACATGTACGAAGAGTACCTGGACTGGATCTCATAGGAATGACACAAAAAAACCGGCACGATCCTTTTTCCTGAGGATCGTGCCGGTTTCTCACTTCTTACCAGCTGTATATGACCTTGTCCAGCATGTTGCGGTAATTTGAAAGTCCCTTTTTATCGTATTTTTTATTAGTGCATTTCGGATATTTCTTAACCTGGAAATTGTGGCTGTGCGATTTCATGTAATCGGTTGACTTCAGGAAATAATCATACCGCGGAGTGACATTGGCATTGCTTTCTCCTATGATCGGATCATCCCAGGTGACATCCACATGATACCAGGACTTCCCGAGCTTCACCATATTCCATGCATGGCGGGTGTTCTTTGCGCTGCCGTGGACCACCTTGCATGGAATATGCAGGGAGTTCATGATCAGCTTGAATCCGTACGCATATCCGTCGCATACACACAGCTTCCTGATCAGAGAACCGCGGGAAGTATGGGCGACCCCCGGGATCTTTCCCTTGAGATGGCTGTCGTAATCATACCGGACATTCCGGATCATCCAGTCATGGGCTGCCTTGACCTTCATGATCGCGCTGACCTTGCCGGAATTGAGATCCTCCGATTTGCGGATCTGCTTCACTCTCTGGGATTCGGTACGGGTGTAGACAACGACTGTATAACGGTACTTCTTGTTCCCGACGGTAGCGGTGATATAGGTCTTCCCTTTTTTCTTTGCACAGATCAGGCCGGTCTTCCGGTTCACCGTGACCACCTTTTTGTTGCTCGTTGCATATACGGCATCCAGCGAATTGTAAAGGGGCACCAGCTCCGTGTCATTGGGGAGAAGGTACACCGCTTTTTTCGGAAAACACGGTCCCTTTGCAACGGTAACCGGAATCTGGTCTTTCACGCACATTGCATAGATCTCGGAATTCTTCGGTGCGGAAATGTTCACAAGACCGGGCGTCTTATGGAGGAAATGATCCTTTGCCCGGGTCGAGGCTGACAGGAAACAGACATATCGCAGGTTATTGCACTGACAGAATGCATATTCGGACACGAAAGCTACGTTCGCAGGCACGATGACAGCCCGTACCGCCTGGTTCCTGTAGAACATGTAGTGGTTCAGCTCAGTGATCTCCCGCGGGATCGTAACGATGCTCTCGCTGCCGGTATACTGATATCCGTAATCCGTCTCGACATACCCGGGGATCTGGATCTGTTCCGGTTCATCATCCTGCTCTTCCGCATACGCGCACATCGAAAAAAGCAGCATGGCAAATGCTGCTGCAAAGAACAGTATGATTCTGTATACAGAGCGTTTTCTGCTTCCGATCATGTCCTGTCTCCGGATCCGCGTATGGATCTGCATGCAATAACTTCTTATTTACTATATATGGTTACTAACATATTATATTGAAATCCAGGCTCAGTGCAACCAATCTCAGCATTTTTTTGCATGACATCCGCTATTTCCGGAGCTATAATGTATGCAATTAATACGTTAACAGCCGGAATGATCATACAGGAATGTATATTTCAGAGGAGGTTTTGCTATGAAAGCAGTATTGGCCTGGTTGCTGTCAATCGTTTTATCCTTCGGGGCAGGGGCATCCTTCGGCAGGAAATACGAGCCGGATACCGAGCTGGAAGAAAAAGTCCAGGGACATATGGACGTAATCGTGGATGAGGCTGCCGGGATCGTGGATGATGTGACGGAGTCTGCCAGGAAGCGCAGGGAGACCGTGGAGTCGGAGCTGAAGGAAAGCGATGAATACAAAAAGGCGGAAGAGTTCGCAGGCGATGTAAAGGAGATCGCGGAGAACACGGCAGCCGATATCGAAGCGCACTTCGGCACAGGTGAGACGGAGACTGAGGCGGAGACCGAAGTACAGCTGACGATCAAGAATTAATTATCCAATGCTTCAGATCAGGAACATCTATAAAGAATACAAGACCGGTACGCTCGTCCAGAAGGCTCTGGACGGCGTATCGCTGTCTTTCCGGGAAAATGAATTCGTCGCCGTCCTGGGACCGAGCGGTTCCGGGAAGACGACGCTGCTCAACATTATCGGGGGACTGGATCATGCGGACAGCGGTGAGCTGATCATCGATTCTGTCCCGACGGACCGGTATAAGAGCAGGGACTGGGATGCCTACCGTAATCATTCAGTCGGATTCATCTCCCAGAGCTATAACCTGATCCCGCACCAGAATCTCCTCCGGAACGTGGAGCTTGCCCTGACGCTTGCAGGCGTGAGCCGGGAAGAGCG
>CADCOU010000040.1 GCA_902803155.1 uncultured Lachnospiraceae bacterium
GCGGAGAGCATGGCGGAGACCCGTCTTCGGTAGAGTTCTGTGATTCCATCGGGCTCGATTATGTCTCCTGCTCACCGTTCCGTGTACCGATTGCCAGACTTGCTGCCGCGCAGGCGTCTATCAGGAAGGAGAATGCCTGAGACTATACGTTGATGCGGTTGTTGTATAATTTGTTTATATTTTGCTTTTTCCGCGGCAATAATCTTTGTAAGTGTGGCGATTGACGACCCAATTTCATTATGTTAGTATGGTTTGGGTTTATCGTATATGTAAGGTCCCGTGAGGGACTGTTGCGGATGAAGTGGGAGGATACGGTTATATGATCAGCCAGAATATTGGCAGTGCGCATAAACGTGATATCGGTGAAATGATTCCCCATATCGTTCAGACTGCATGCGCATACAAGAGCGTGATCACATTTGAAGTCAATGACAAGAGTGTGAACGCAAAGAGCATCATGGGAGTTATGGCTCTTGCAAGCCAGAATGCTCCGAAGATCAGTGTTCACGCAGACGGTGTTGACGAAGAAGAAGCAGTAAAAGCGATCGCGGGACTTCTGGAATAACATCGATCAGATCAGGACTGCAGGGTACGGCCGAAAGGCCGTACCCTTTTTTGTGAAGGCGACCGCTCATCATCGGGCAGGCCTTGCCTGCCCGATGACAGCGCGTTGACGATCTTGCCTGCCCGATTGCAGAATAATAAACTGCCGCAGAGCAGAAGTGAAAAAACTCCGGCATTTGTAGTTAATATCACGACATTTATAAAAAAAACAGAGATATTCATTTGTCATATCTGCCCGTTTTTATTGACATATCAGACGAGATTTCGTAAATTAGTTATATACGCAGAGACGCGGGATCAGCTTCCGGCGGACCGGACAGGAAGGCCGGAACAGAACATCCTGCGGGGAACATGCAGAAGGAGGGAGGAGACAGGTTGAGCGAACAATCCAGGGAATTTATCCTCGAGTGTGAGGGTATTTCCAAAGCATTCGGCGGCACGCAGGCGCTGAAAAATGTCCAGCTTCATGTCAGGCCGGGCGAAGTTCATGCGCTGCTTGGTGAAAACGGCGCCGGAAAGTCTACCCTGATGAAGATCGTTATCGGGCTCTACCATCAGGACAGCGGCAGCATGGTCTTTGACGGAAAGCCTTACCAGGCCAGGGGACCGGTGGATGCCATTAACAGCGGCATCTCCATGATCCACCAGGAACTGAACCCGGAACCGCATCTGACTATCGCGGAAAGCATCTTTCTGAAGAGGGAAGATCACAGGGGGATCTTTCTGGACAAACGCAGACAGAATGAAAGAACACAGAAGATCCTGGATGACTTCGGATTCCCGTATCCGGCGACCACTCTGATACGGGATCTGAAACTGGCGGACGTCCAGATGGTAGAGATCATCCGCGCCGTATCAACAAACGCGAAGATGATCATCATGGATGAGCCGACTTCATCTCTGGATGCACAGGAAACAGAGCATCTGTTCAAAGTGATCCGTGACCTGAAGGCGCAGGGCGTTGCCATCATCTACATCTCACACCGCATGGCTGAGATCTATGAGATCTGTGATACGGTCTCGGTCTTCCGTGACGGCGAATTTATCGGATCCTCCGCCCTGAAGGATGTGACGAACGATGACCTGATTGCCATGATGGTCGGTCGGAGAGTTGAGAATCAGTTCCCGAAGGTAGACTGCCCGATCGGCGATGTGGTATTCAAGGCAGAGCATCTGAGCGGAAAAGGGTTCGAGGATATCAGCTTTGAGGTTCACGCGGGCGAGATTCTCGGATTCTCGGGACTGGTCGGTTCCGGGCGCAGCGAAACCATGCGCGCGATCTTCGGCATGGATCCGCTCGATTCCGGGAAGATGTATCTGAACGGGAAAGAGTTCACCAGGAAGAATCCGGGTGATTCCATCAGTCAGGGCGTCTGCATGGTCAACGAGGACCGGAAGAACTTCGGACTGTGCCTGTACCGTTCCATCCGTGAAAATACATCTCTTCCAAGTCTTCCGGAGCGTCAGAAGGGCATATTGCTCAATCAGGCGAGGGAGAAGAGAGAGGTGGAAGAAGTTTCCAAGACACTTCTCCTGAAGGCGGCAAGTATCGAGCATACCGCATACTCTCTCTCGGGCGGCAACCAGCAGAAGGTCGTTATCGCAAAGTGGATCATGGCAGGACCGAAATTGCTGATCATGGACGAACCGACCCGAGGCGTTGACGTCGGAGCCAAGGCAGAGATCTACACCCTGATGAGCAAGTTTGCATCGGAAGGCATGGCGATCATCATGGTATCGTCGGAGCTTCCGGAGATCATGGGAATGAGCGACCGTGTGCTTGTATACCATGAGGGACGGATCAACGGAGAGTTTTACAGAAAAGACATATTAAGCGGTGATGTGACCCAGGAGGTCATACTGAGCAGCGCATTCGGCGTAGCATAAGGAGGATAAATATGGCATCTCAACCTCGTACAGGGCAGGTTACCAGACAGGACAGGATCCGGTCTCTTCTCGGACAGTACGGTATAGGAATCGTGCTGATTATCATGATGATCGTGATCGCCATCATGGAACCCCGTTTCATGACTCCAGGCAACATCATTAACGTTGCCACACAGATCTCCATCAACGGTCTGCTGTGCTACGGACTGTGCCTGGCTATCACAACCGGCGGTATCGACCTGACGGTCGGCGCGCAGCTCGCACTGACCAGCTGCATCATCGGCCAGACGATGACCAATCTGGGCTGGCCGGCGTTTCTTTCGATCGTAGCCGGCGTCGGAGTCGCGACAGCATTCGGATTCCTTGACGGCGTACTGATCGCCAAGTTCAACATGTTCCCGTTCGTCGTTACACTTTCCATGCAGCTCGTTATCCGCGGCCTGTCCCAGGTCATCACAGGCGGACGTGCGGTCATGCTGACCAACGCATGGTTTACCGGCATCTATTCCAACAAGCTGTTCGGTATCCCCATGCCGATCATCATCTTCGTGGTGGTGACGATCATCATGTATCTGCTGCTCCACTGGACCCGTTTCGGCCGCTATATCTTCGCGGTCGGCGGCAATGTCAATGCGGCTATCGCAGCCGGTGTATCCCGTTTCTGGGTCATTGTCGGAGTGTATACCATATCCGGCCTGCTTGCAGGTCTTGCATCGATGATCTACACATCGAAGACGGGATCCGCCCAGTCCAATATCGGTATCGGCTATGAGACAGACGCAATCGCGGCGGCGGTTCTTGGCGGAACTTCTTTCGCCGGCGGTATTGCTACGATCCCGGGATGCGTCCTCGGAATCTTTATCATCGGCCTGATCTACAACGGCATGAACATGATCGGCGTATCATCCTACTATCAGTCCATCGTCAAAGGTCTGATCATTATCGGAGCTGTTATGCTGGATATGGTCATGAACAAGAATAAGCACTGATTCTGAATCTTTCAGTTCGTACCTGCACACAGACAGACAAAGCACACAACAGTAACAAAACATTGAGGAGGATTATTCCATGAAAAAAACTATTTGCAAGGTTCTGGCAGCAGCGATGGCACTGAGCCTCGTTTTCGGTGCAGTTACATTTGCAGCAGAAACCGAAGCAGGTGAAGTTTCTTATGTTGCAGATGCTAACGGTGACGGCAAGATCGTTGTCGGTTATATCTCCAAGAACTTCACAGATCCGTTCCATGCTCCGATCAATGCAAGAGCACAGGAATATTTTGATCAGGCGGTTGCGGATGGCCTCATTGATGAATGGACCGGACTGCTGGACGGCGAGACTGACCCCAACAAGCAGATCGACCGTGCTGCAGACTGTATCGCTAAGGAGTGCGACATTGTCATCTTCCTTCCGGCTGAAGCAGAAGCTTCCGATCCGGCTCTGGTACAGATGGCAGATGCCGGAATCCTTGTGATCGAGGTCAACTCCAAGTCTGCAAGCTGCGACGAGAAGTCTATCGCTTATGTCGGATCCGATGATGTTCAGGCAGGAAACATGCTTACACAGTGGGTCGTTGACAACTGCCCGGACGGCGGCAAGTTCATCCACTGCAACGGCGTTCTCGGCAACTCCGCTCAGATCCAGCGTACCGAAGGTATGCATGAGATCATGGACGAGCATCCGGAATTCGAGATGGTCGGCGACTTCGATACC
>CADCOU010000041.1 GCA_902803155.1 uncultured Lachnospiraceae bacterium
AATAATTAATAAGGGGTTGTAAAAAATATCATTAAGGGTAATATTTTTTACAAGAGGATTATAGTATATGACCAGTGAAAAAGCAACCACTTTTTTGAACGACCGCATCACGCTGATCTGCCCGTGCCACTTCGGATTGGAAAGCGTTCTCAAGAGGGAGATCCAGGATCTCGGATACGAGATCTCCCTGGTGGAGGACGGCAAGGTTTCTTTCGAAGGAGACTGGCAGGCTGTCTGTTATGCAAATGTGTTTCTCCGCACTGCAGAAAGAGTTCTGGTGAAGGCGGGTTCATTTCATGCGGAGACTTTCGAGGATCTGTTCCAGGGAACGAAGGCCATCGAGTGGGAGCGGTATCTCCCCAGGGACGCAAAGTTCTGGGTCGCGAAGGCGACGAGCGTGCGGAGCAAACTGTTTTCCCCGCGTGATATCCAGTCAATCATGAAGAAGGCAATGGTCGAACGGATGCGCCTGAAGTATCACCTGACCGAGTTTCCGGAGAGCGGATGTGAGTTCCCGCTCCGCGTCACGATCATGAAGGACGAGGTGACGGTCGGGATCGATACGACAGGCGTTTCCCTTCACAAAAGGGGATACCGTCTCCTGACGGCAAAAGCGCCGATCTCCGAGACGCTGGCAAGTGCGCTGATCCTGCTGACTCCGTGGAAGAAGGACCGCATCCTGGTAGACCCGTTCTGCGGCTCCGGCACATTTCCGATCGAGGCAGCCATGATCGCCGCGAATATCGCTCCGGGCATGAACCGCGAATTCCTTGCGGAGCAGTGGGAGCATCTGATCCCGAAGAAATACTGGTACGATGTCATCGATGATGCGAACAGCCGCATCGACGATAACATTGAGACAGACATCCAGGGGTATGACATAGACGGAGATGTTGTGAAAGCAGCCCGGGAGAATGCGAGAAACGCAGGCGTCGATCATCTGATCCATTTTCAGAGGAGGCCGGTGTCGGAACTGAACCATCCGAAGAAATACGGATTCATCATCACGAACCCGCCTTACGGCGAGCGCCTGGAAGAGAAGAAAGAACTGCCCGGACTCTACCGTGAGATCGGAGAGGCATTCCGCAGGCTGGATTCCTGGTCGGAGTATATCATCACATCCTATGACCAGGCGGAGAAGTATATCGGCCGCAAGGCGGATAAGAACCGCAAGATCTACAACGGCATGATCAAGACATATTTCTACCAGTATCTTGGACCGAAACCGCCAAGGAGAAACTCATCCATTTGATACGATGAGAAACTTTCATCTGAAGATTTGTGCTGACTGTACCCCGGCAAAATCATTAACTGCGTCATTAAGGACTTCATAGCGCTGCATGAAATCCTCTGCAGCCGGGGTCAGGGATGCATGTCCACCGTCGACGCCGCCCTGCTGTCTCTCCACAAGTTTATAGCCGAGAACAGTCTCCGCATGCTTCAGGATTCTTCGTCCTTTGGAGTAGGACATGCCCATTGCTTCGCAGGCGTCTTTCACGGATCCGTGTACGCGGATGCCGGTCAGCAGATCCTGTACGCCGGGACCGTAGAATTTTTCATTCTGCTTTGTCATCAGGGTCAGGCGGATCTTGGTATTGAATTCCGGATTCTTCATTTTGATAAATCCCTCTGTGTAAGCTTATCTCTCCGGCGGAAGTATCCGCCATCCGGGCAACAGTTCAGAATTGCCGTTTTTCAGATCCTCGAAAAACTCTTCATTACTTATTATATTACCGGTTTTGCCGTCTTTCATACAGCAGATGTTTCCACCCATGCGGTAGACTTCATCCAGATCATGGGAGACGAAGAGGACCGGTTTTTCTGCCTCTGACAGTGTCTCCAGCATCTCCTGCTCCAGTTCCCATTTCAGCATCGTATCCATGGCGGAGAATGGTTCGTCCATCAGGATCACATCCGGATCCTGTGCGGCGATACGGGCCATGGCAACCCTCTGCTTCTGGCCGCCGGACAGTTCCTCAGGGAGCCGGTCGTGAAGATCCGCGATCCGGAATCGTTCCAGAAAGGGATCCGCAGACGCCGGATCCGGACGTCTGCCCATACCGGCCAGCACATTCTGGCGCACGGTCATATGAGGGAACAGAGCATAGTCCTGAAACATATAACCGACACGGCGTTTCTGCGGCGGCAGACATATTTTTTTCCGCGAGTCGAAAAGAACCCGGTCCCCCAGCTTAATAAAACCTTCATCCGGGTTTTCAATCCCGGCAATGCACTTCAGCGTCATTGTCTTACCGCAGCCGGAGGGACCGAGAAGGGAGAGCAGACCATCTGTCATCTCCAGATCCACTGCAAGGGAGAACTCGCTGATCTTTTTTTTGATATGTACGTGGAGTTTCATACTTTCAATATCTGTGTATATTCTTCATGTGTCTGGCGGTTACCACATTCATCAGCAGTATGATCAGGAACGCGATGATCAGGATGACTGCGACCCAGAAGCCGGCCGTTCTGTAGTCTCCGTTCTGGATGACCATGGCGATCTTCTGCGAGATCGTACCGGTCTTTCCCGGGATGTTGCCTGCCAGCATGGCAGTCGCGCCGTATTCCCCGAGAGCGCGTGCAAAGGTCAGGATCGTACCGGACACGATACCGGGAGCTGCGCATGGCATGATTACGCGCCAGAAGATTCTTGTCTCACTCATACCCAGTGTTCTGGCGGCATAGACCAGATTGACATCAACCTGTTCGAACGCGGCCCTTGCATTTCGGTACATCAGCGGAAATGCAATCACGGTCGCTGCGATGATGCAGCCGAGCCAGGTCTGTACGACCTTAATACCAAAGCTGGTATACAGGGCGCTGCCCAGCGGACGTCTTGCAGAGAAGATGAGCAGAAGGAAGAAGCCTGCCACGGTTGGGGGAAGGACCATCGGAAGCGTCAGGATACCGTCTGCGACCGCGCGCACGCCGGGAGAAGCTTTAACGACCTTTCTGGCAGCAAAGATTCCCAGAAAGAAAGAAATTACAGTCGCGACGACTCCGGTCTTCAGGGAGATAAACAGCGGGCTCCAGTCGAGCCCGGAGAGAAAGTTCACCATATCGTTCATAAAGCGCGTACCATATTATCACTCTGCCTCAGTCTCCGGAGCAGAACCTCCAAGGTCTGTGTCAAAATAGTAAGATTTAAAAATCTCTTTCGCCGTTTCGGAGGTGAGGAACTCAACAAAATCGACAGCTGCTGCCTGTTCGACATCACTCGATTCCGGATTTACGATTACAGCTGCCGGATAGATCACGTCACCGGTCAGGTCATACGGAACCTTCTCGATGATGATCAGGTTATCTTCGAATCCATAGGTATCAGAGTAATAGGCAGTGCCGACTTCATTGGATCCTTCGGATACAGCAGCCGCGACAGCACCGACGTTTGCGCATTCATTGATTTCGATCCCGCCGAGCGCTTCGGAGACCTCACGCGTCGTGATCTTTGAAACATCGCCGTCCTCCGGAGCTTCGATCATGCCTGCGTTAACAAAAGCCTGACGGGTGTATTTTCCGACCGGGACAGAGCCGTCTGCCAGGGCGAAGCTGGAAGCAGTGCCGATATCGGCCAGACCGGTTACTTTCGTACCGCTGTCCTTATAAGTCACGACACAGACCTGGTTGTTCACGATATCAGCTCTGGTCCCGCTCATCACGAATCCCTCCAGCTCCAGCTCATTCATCTGTTTCTGAGCAGCGGAGAAAAACACATCACATGCAGCGCCTTCTTCGATCTGAGTCATCAGGGTCCCGGAACTGTCATAGCTCGGAATAATGGTGACATTTGGCTGGAGCTCATTGTAAGCCGGGATGATGCTCTGATCCAGGACGGTGTTCAGGCTCTTTGCCGCGAATACGATGATCTCTGTCTCACCAAGCTGTTCCTCAGCTGCGTCTGCATGAGCAAAGGATGAAACAGTCATTCCGAGAACTGTCGCAAGTATGATCGCCATTATTTTTCTCATGATAAAACCCTCCCCAGATGGAATCTATATAGTAAGAAATGCTGTTCATAAAGATAGTCTGACTGCAATCAGCCTGTGTTTATTATCCTGTGGTTACTATGATAAAAGGAA
>CADCOU010000042.1 GCA_902803155.1 uncultured Lachnospiraceae bacterium
CAATTCCTTCAAGGGAGTTGACAAGTCCTTTGCCATTCAGGCAGGTAGGGAGATTCGTGTAATGGTGGTTCCTGAGCAGATCAGTGACGCCGATATGACCTTCCTGGCGAGGGATGTCGCCAGGCAGATAGAGTCCGAACTGGAATATCCGGGACAGGTCAAGGTGAGTCTGATCCGTGAGTCGAGAGTAGTCGACTACGCGAAGTAAGCAAGACGATAACAGGCTGCTGCAGCAAAGCTGCGGCGGCCTGTTCTTACATTATTCCGTATTCCGAATTCCGGCTGCAGGCAGCAGTATTCAAAGGATCATTGCCGGATGAAGAAACGTTTACGTTCAGAGAAAAGGATGACATATGTGGGAGAAATACCGGAAACTGGAGCAGATACTGAAAGACTGCGGGAGTGTGGCTGTCGCCTATTCCGGAGGGGTTGATTCGACGTTTCTGCTTTATGCCGCCCGTCAGGCACTTGGAGAAAACGCATGTGCTGTTACTGCGAGGGCTGAGGCAGTTCCGGAACGGGAGGTGGCAGATGCTCTCATGTATTGTGAGGCGAACCGGATACGTCAAAGGATCGTGGAGGTGGAGCAGCTGAGTATCCCCGGGTTTGCCGGCAACACGAAAGACCGCTGCTATATCTGTAAGAAGGCTCTCTTTGGCAGGCTCATATCCACAGCAGAGGAGATGCAGTGCAGAGTCGTCGCGGAGGGTTCCAACGCAGATGACGATCATGATTACAGACCGGGCATGAAGGCAGTCAGAGAACTCGGCGTGATCTCGCCGCTCCGGGAAGCAGGCCTGACAAAGGATGATATCCGTGCCCTGAGCAGGGAATTCGCACTGCCGACGGCATCCAAACCGTCCTTTGCCTGCCTTGCGACCAGAATCCCCTATGGTGAGAAGATAACGGCAGAAAAACTGAAGATGGCGGACCGGGCGGAGCAGTATCTGAGAGAAATAGGGTGCACCCAGGTCCGTGTCCGGGTTCACGGCTCTATGGCACGGATCGAAGTCCTTCCGGAAGAGATCGCGCGCCTTGCGGATAACGCGGTGAGAGAACAGATCTGCGCGGAACTGAAGAAGTACGGCTTCACATACATATCTCTGGATCTGGAGGGATACAGGACCGGGAGCATGAACGAAGTCCTCTGAGAGCAATTATTAGGAGCTGTTTAACAACTTTTTTGTCGACTTTATAGAATTAAAGTGATAAAATATTATTCAGCTTGTGTTGTTCTTTTTCGCTCTGCGACTGAACGCAGGGCATACAGAAAGGAGAAAAGACTATTATGAAAAGAAGTTTCAGAAACAGACTGCTTGCTCTGGCAGCAATTTCTGTTTCCTCAATCATGCTGTTATCAGGCTTTGATTCATCCCTGACTGTGGAGGATGTTTTTTCCAAAGCACAGGAAGCAAGTGCCGGTCTGAAAGAGTTTTCTGCCGATGTGAAGGGAACTGCGGATGTAGTACTCGATGCGACAATGAGCGGAGCAACCACAAGCCTTCCGCTCACCGGCGGCATGGATATGCATATCCAGTATTCCATCCAGCCGTTTGAGTTCGCACTGACCGGAACATACACCGGAGATGCTTCCGCCATGGGTATGTCAGGCGAGATCGGCATTGAGATGTACATGGTAGCGGAAGAAGACGGGACCGGCAAGATGTATACGAAACTCTCAGGCCTGGGCGAAGAACCGGTGTGGCAGGCAGTCGCGATTCCGGAAGATCAGATCGCGCAGATCAATGACATGATCGGAAAATCCCTGAGCGGAGACTACGCTTCCGTCAGTGAGTCGACAGGGATCGATATGGAAGCGCTGCAGCAGCAGTTCATGGGCGATGCCCAGCTTGCACCGGAAGCAGTCAATGTGAACGGTAAGGACTGCTATGAGATCTCCCTGCAGATGACCGGCGATACGATCGGCAGCATGATGTCCCAGATCGCCGAGGCAAATCCGGAGATGGGGATGGACGAATCCACGCTTCAGATCGCACAGATGATCCTCAGCATGATCAGGTTTGACTTTGTGGAAGATCTGGACGTTGAGACCTTCCTGCCGGTGTTCGCGTCAATAGATCTGTCAGGAAGCGATTTCTCCATGCTTGGACAGATGGTCGGCGCCATGATGTTCAGTTCCGGCTCCGAGACCGAGGAGACGCCGGATGTGCAGCTGACGGTCAATGCGCTGAACATGACCATGGACTATGACACAGAGACTCCGGTTTCCATCGAAGTTCCGGCGGAAGCACTGGATGCAGAGGTGACGGAACTCGATATGGATGCGGTAGCAGCTCTCGGAGATACTGCAGCATAATAGCGCTGTATGAATATCGTAGATATCGTAGTATAAATGCCGGATCAGGCAGCTGAATGATCCGGATCTGACAGGCAGAACAAGGGTGTTCCTGCATAGTGGTTACATGCCGCTTGCAGCAGGGACGCCCTTTTCGTTTTTGTTCACAGCTTTGCCGGATGGTTTCCGGTGCATCCGGGACCGGACTCCGCAAATATTTCGGAATCAGCCGGCGAAATAGAAAAAACACTGAAAAAATAATGGACATTATCGGCACTTCATACTAAAATATACGGAAATGTTGTTTTTTTGGAGGAGGTATTGAGTATGGCTGCATTTGCAAACTTTATCGACAGTCTGGACAGCTTCGTGTGGGGCTGGTGGATGATCATTCTGCTTCTCGGTACGCATATCTTTATGACGATCCGGACGGGTTTCATTCAGAGAAAGACAATCAGCAAGGGTATCAAACTGTCCGTGACAAAGGATCCGGACGCAGAGGGTGAGGTTTCATCGTTCGGCGCCCTGACGACTGCACTTGCTGCGACGATCGGAACCGGTAACATCATCGGTGTCGGAACAGCTATCGCACTCGGCGGCCCCGGAGCGGTACTCTGGTGCTGGCTCACCGGCGTGTTCGGTATCGCGACGAAGTACGCGGAATCGCTGATCGCCGTCAAATACCGTGTGAAGACCAGGGACGGACGCATGCAGGGCGGCGCGATGTACGCTCTCGAGAGAGGCCTCAACATGAAGTGGCTCGGCGTCCTGTTCGCCCTGTTCGGCGGCGTTGCGTCATTCGGTATCGGATGTGCGACACAGGTTAACGCGATCGCAACCGTAGCAGAAGAGAATTTCCACTGCCCGCCCTGGGTCGTCGGAGTTGTCATTGGTGTTCTGGTCGCAATCGTTATCTTCGGCGGAATCAAGTCGATCGCCAGCGTCTGTGAGAAACTGGTTCCGTTCATGGCAGTTTTCTATGTGATCGGCTGCATCGTTATCCTGTGCATCAACTATGATTTCATTATTCCCGCGATCGGTGCGATCTGCTCGCTTGCATTCACACCCGGCGCAGTTGCCGGCGGTCTGGTAGGAACCGGAATCCGTGCAGCGATCCAGTACGGTGTTGCCCGCGGACTGTTCTCCAATGAGTCCGGTATGGGTTCTGCTCCTATCGCAGCGGCTGCAGCACAGTCCCGCAACCCGGTACGTCAGGCCCTGATCGCATCCACCGGAACCTTCTGGGATACGGTTGTTGTCTGCCTTATGACAGGTCTGGTGCTTGTCACTTCCATCATGAAGAATCCCGGCATCGATGTCAGCCTGGTGGATAACGGCGGAAAACTGACCAGCCTTGCGTTCGGCCAGATCCCGGTCGTCGGACCGATCCTTCTCACGGTCGGTATCATCACTTTCGCATTTTCAACGGTTCTCGGCTGGGCATACTATGGCGAGCGCTGCATAGAATACATCGGAGAAAAGAAGGTTCTGATCGCTTACCGCTGCGTCTATATCGCAGTCGCCGTCATCGCCCCGATCAGCGCACTGAACCTCGTCTGGACCATCGCCGACATCCTGAACGCTCTGATGAGCATCCCGAACCTGGTCGCGGTTCTGCTGCTTTCCGGCGTGATTGTGAAGGACACAAAGCGGTTCATCGACGATCTGGACGGATGGGACAATACGGTTGTACCGGTTGTAGACGACAAGGGAAATGAGATCAATATCCCGGTAGACACGACACTGGTCAAGTGATGAACGGTTGAACAATATGTCTGAACATGGTAAAATACAATTTACTTTTCGTGTAGGTGCTGTATCTTACATGTTCAGACTGAGGTGGGAATGAGTATAAAAAAGACAGAGGCCTATGAGGCTGAGAAAAGAAATCAGGACCTGACAGAACGTGCTCAGGCCCTGGTTATTGATGCCCGGAAGAAAAAGAACGCACTGGAGTTCCAGGAAGTTAATGAGTACTTCTCGGATCTGAAACTATCGCAGGATGAACTCAATGCAGTTGCCGATTATCTGGCAGAGCGGGGAGTGGACGTTCTCCTCCCGGAAGACTGCAGCGATGAGGATATCTTCCTGCTGAATCAGGATGACGAACCGATCGGCGAAGAAGAAGTGATCGGGACAGATTATGCGGCAGGGATAAACAGCATGGAGACGGATACCGGAAACGTATCGGATCCGATCCATATGTATCTGAAAGAGATCGGACAGGTCCCGCTTCTGACGCCGGAACAGGAGGTAGAGCTGGCGAAGAAAGTCGCTGACGGAGACGAGGATGCAAAGAAGCAGCTCGAGGAAGCCAATCTGAGGCTGGTCGTATCGATCGCAAAGCATTATACCGGACATGATATGAGTCTGATGGATCTGATTCAGGAAGGGAACCTGGGACTGATCCGTGCAGTTGAAAAGTACGACTATAAAAAGGGCTTCCGATTCTCCACCTATGCGACATGGTGGATACGCCAGTCGATCACCAGGGCCATCGCTGACCAGGGCCGGACCATACGCATCCCGGTCCACATGGTGGAGAACATCAACAAGGTAAACCGTGCGGCGCGCGACCTGATGCAGGAACTTGGCCGGGATCCGACCCCGGAGGAGATTGCGCAGCGGGTCCATATGACCCAGGAGAGAGTACGTGATATCCAGAGGATATCCAGAGAGCCGGTGTCCATGGAGACTCCTGTGGGAGACGAGGAGGACAGTTCCCTGGGAGATTTCATCCGGGATGATACGACACCTGTCCCTGCAGACGAGGCTGCGCGGGTCATGCTGAAGGAACAGATCCGGCAGATCCTGACGGATCTGTCTGAAAGGGAACAGCAGGTCCTGCACCTTCGCTACGGACTGGATGACGACAGACCCAGAACACTTGAGGAAGTCGGAAAGCAGCTCAATGTCACCCGTGAGCGGATACGTCAGATCGAAGCAAAGGCACTTCGCAAGCTGAAGAGAAAAAATATCCGCATGAAAGATTATCTGGAGTAATTATCTGGAGCAGAACTCCACGGCCGGTCCGGTTTTTCATCTGCCGTTCTGCATTCGTTCGGGAATACGGCAGCGCATCGATCCGGATAAGGGGAACCGGCTGTTCATTTAACGGAAGGGGAGCAAACTATGAAAAACGGGAATCTGCGGCGCCTGGTACTGATCGTGCTCGCGGCTGCGCTTCTGTTCGGAGGCACGGCTTATGCAGCCGAATACAGTTTCGCGTATCCGACGGCAAACAGTAAAAAAGGATTGTATGTCTGTCCGGGGATGGAAGAGGATGCCCTGGAACTCGGCATAAAGCATACCACCATCAATCTGAGCGTGGGAGATTTCATGCCGTCCAGAGCATACCGCAATTCAACGCACTGCGTCGGCTTCAACTTTGAAGGGAAGACATTCTGGTTTGCGAAAAATGCGCTTGCCAGGTATGACAATGAACTGAACCGTCTGTCCCGGAACGGAGTGATCGTCACGGCGATTCTTCTGCTGCCGAACCGTTCCGACGATCTGCAGAACCTGATCTATCCGGCCGCACGGGGCAAAAGCGCCAACTATTATCAGTGGAACATGACGGATGCCTCCGCGGTTCAGACCCTCCGCGCGATCGTCACATTCTTCCAGAGGCGCTACAGTAAGAAGAACGGTGCGCGTATCGTAGGATGGATCGTAGGAAATGAGATCAACAATTCCAGTGTCTGGAACTGGGCCGGGAACATCGGGATCGACAAATATGTGGATCTCTACGCATCCCAGGTTGCGGAAGTATACAAAGCGGCGCGTAAAGTCTACTCCAACGCCCGCATCTACATGTGCCTGGACCATTACTGGACGGCATCGAACGGAAGCTGCTGGTACGCCGGCAAGACGATCCTGACGAAGTTCGCTTCCCGCATGGCGGCGAAAGGCCTGAAAAAGGGATCGTGGAATATCGCGTACCATCCCTACAATATCAGCCAGTATGTCGTCGATATCATGAGCAACAGCTCGTCTGTCACAAACAGTGAGAATACCCGCATCATTACGATGAAGAACCTGAGTGTACTGACGAACTTCGTTAAGAAGAACTATACGAAAAACTGCCGCATCATACTCAGCGAGCAGGGGTATTCTTCTGTAACCTCCGGAAAGGATACGTCCGCGGACCAGGCAAGGAATGTTGCACTCGCCTATTATATCGCCCAGCAGAATGCCATGGTCGATTCCCTGATCCTGCACCGGCACGTGGACCATACGGGAGAGGGGGAGAGATACGGACTCTACACCAGCTGGGGCGGTGAGAACGCCTCATCGAAGAAACTCTCCTGGACCGCATATAAATATGCGGATACGACGGTAAAGAACGCGTATACGTCCTATGCCGCGAGCATGGCAAAGAAGCTATCGGGGAAGACCGTTTCCAGGATGATCAAGGTAAGGAGCGGCAGACTCAAATCAACCAGGTCAGCAAACTGGAAGAAGCGTTTTACAAAAGGGTTTTCGCCGTACGGCGCATATTCCTCCTTCAGTAGCAGCGGCGGCACATTTACTGTAAAACGCGATGGCGGCCGCAATGCAAATGTTCCGATCGGACTGATCCGGAGCGGAAGGATCAACTGCAAGACACGCAAGATTCTGGGCTTCGGGATCATGGCTTCCGGCCTCACGTCTGGAAAAGCATATATTACTCTTCGACTGTGGTCCGGAACGAAATGCTATTATCAGGGTACCGGGACGATCGCAAGCGGGAAATGGTATAACCTGTATGTAAACCTGAAGAACTGGAAATACAGGAACAAAATCACAAGAACAGATATCATAGTCAGTTCAGAAGGAGGAGGCTGGTCCGGCAATGCTTCGGTATCAGTCAGATCGTTTGGGACAAGATAGTGATATGAACTGAAAAGGCTCCTTTGGGAGCCTTTTTTTCGCGATGGGAGAGAATCGGCATGAAAAGGAACGAACTGTTCATAATTGAAGGAAAAGCGCTGAGAGACATGACGGAGATGCTCTGCAGGCAGGCGGACCTTGCAGGCATGATCCGGGCGAAATGCGGCGGGAAGGAAGCTCTGGTTGCACTCAAGCCGAATCTTGTCGGACCGATCCGGGCAGAGGACGGAGCGACCACGCATCCGGAAATAACAGAAGCAGTGCTGTGCTATCTGAAGGAAAACGGATTCCGTAATGTTGTCGTTATGGAGAGTTCGTGGGTCGGGGATAAGACAGGGGAATCACTGCTTGTTACCGGGTATGGAGAACTGTGCAGGCGTATGGGCGTCCCGTTTCTGGATCTGCAGGAAGATTCCGGCGTTATGAGAGACGGTTCGGGGATGAGGCTGACAATCTGCGAGAGAGCCCTGGAAGCGGACTATCTGATTAACCTGCCGGTCCTGAAAGGTCATTGTCAGACCCGCATGACCTGTGCGCTCAAGAATATGAAAGGCTGTATACCTGCATCCGAGAAACGGCGGTTCCACCGGCTGGGGCTGCATGAACCGATCGGGCATCTCTCCGCTGCGATCCGGCAGGATTTTATTATCGCGGATGCAGTCTCTCCGGATCTTACTTTTGAAGACGGGGGAAACCCGGTCAGCCTGGACAGGCTCATCTGCGCGGCAGATCCTGTGCTGATGGATGCCTACGGGGCCGCGGCGCTCGGACTCTCTCTGCAGGAGGTCAGGTATATCGAAATAGCGGAAGAGTGCGGAGTCGGATGCTCCGACCTGTCCGGGGCGGATATATCGTATTATCTGGAAAAGAATAAGGGCGGCAGGCACGGATATGTCAAAGCGGAGGTCCCTTCCCTTCCCTGGGAGAGAGACCGCAGCCGCTCTGTAATCGGATTGAAGGAACTTGTAGAGGATGTCGATTCCTGTTCTGCCTGCTATGGGACTCTGATACCGGCTCTGAAAAGGCTGGAGGAGGAGGGAGAACTCAGGCGGCTGCCCGGGAAGATCTGCATCGGCCAGGGGTACAGGGGGAGGACCGGCGAATTCGGCATCGGGAACTGTACTGCCGCTTTTCGGCATACATTGAAGGGCTGTCCCCCGTCAGCGGAGGAGATGTATCAGTATCTGAAGCGGGAATGTGGCGGGAATAGAAGTTGACGAGCTATTACACAGCGATTATAATAAAGCAGTTAATGTTACAATTCTGTTAAGAACACTACCAGAGGAGTGAAGATGAAGAATAAGGGGAAGCTGCTGCTGTTTCTCGGCTTGCTGTTCCTGATGACATCGATAACGGCCATCCCGGCATCAGCAGAGTGGAAACAGAATACGAAGGGGACAAAGGTCTGGTTTACGGATGAAACGGGAAAACGTGTTGTCGGTTTGAACAAGATCGGCAACTACGTATATTACTTTGATGAATCCGGAATGCTCCGGACCGGATGGGTGACGACAGATGACGGACTTCGGTATTTCGATACCGAGGGGAAGCCCGGAAAGACGCTTGGCAGGATGTATTCCCGCGGGGTTGCCCGGATCGGAAAGTATTATTATGGATTTGATGAGACCGGTGTCGTTCTTGCCGGTCTGAATAAGGTTGGAAAATACTGGTATTATTTCAGTTCCTCGCAGACTGCCGGAACCAGAGGAAGGGCTGCGGCGGATAAGTTTGTGAGTCTGTCGGACGGCCGGCGGGCTTATTTCCGCAGTGACGGGAGAATGGTATTCAAAAAATGGGTCAGGAACAAGCAGTATTACATCGATGAGAAAGGCAGCCTTCTTCGAAACAATGTTGCTCCGGGCGGATATCTTGTCAATGCAAAAGGGAAAAAAGTCAGAAAGCTCAATAATGAGTTCTTCAAAATAGGCGGAAAAACATATTTTTACAAAAAAAAGATACTGAAGAACAGAGTGTTCCGGTATAAAAAACGATATTATTATGTGGATGCCGACGGGGTCCTCAGGACAGGCTGGATCACATGGAGAGGCGACACGTATTATTTTACAAAGAAAGGCGCTGCGACCGGAAGGAAGAAGATCGGCGGAGTTTATTACGAATTTGACAGTAATGGAAAGCTGCAGGAGGAGAAAGCGGATACCTATTCGAGCGGGACAAAGGCGACAACGGGTAAAGCAAGCATACTGATCCTGTGCGGACACGGACAGGGAGATTCCGGCGCGGTCGGAAACAACAGCTGCGGTACTTTCTATGAATACAAGCAGACCAGGGAGTTCGGCACTCTGATCTATAACAATCTGAAAAAGAGTGACAAGGTAAATGCGTATCTGTTCAATAAGAACTATGATATGTATCAGCAGATGCGGAGCCGTCTTAACGCTGACGGAGTCCAGTCGTCAATGACAGGGTCCGGCCGGCTGAAGAAGAAAGTGCTTGCCTCGATCAAAAAGAGTTCCATCATTCCGGATCCGACCAAATACGATTACGTGCTGGAGATCCATTTCAACGCTACCGGATACAGTTCCAAGGATCCTTCCGGAGACGGATCGAAGAAGGGGACCGGAACCTATGTCAACCGTTATAAGTCTTCGCAGAACAGAGCGATTGACAGGAAAATCATCCGGTATCTGAATAACTGCGGTCTGGGAACATGGGGCTCAGGGGTATATGGTTCCGACGGGCTTCTGAACGCAAGGACATATCAGGAAGTGGGAGTGAATTACTCGCTTCTTGAGACATGCTTCATCGATGACAACGATGACATGAAGTTCTATCAGAAGAACAAAGACCAGATGGCGATGCAGGTCGCACAGGCGGTCATCGATTACTTTAAGTAAACAACAGGCGCAGGGAGGATTATCGTGAATAATCGGACACTTTCTCTTCTGGTTGACAATACACCGGGTCTTCTGAGCCGTGTCGCAGGTCTCTTTACCCGCCGCGGCTACAACATAGCAAGCATCACGGCCGGAGTTACGACTGATCCTCGTTTTACGAGAATCACTATCGTTACAGAGGGAGATGACGATATCATCGAGCAGATTGTCAAACAGCTGCGCAAGCTGGTGGATGTGATTGATATCAAGGTCCTGGAAGACGCGACCAGTGTCAGCCGTGAACTGGTCCTGGTCAAGGTGCGGGTAGAAGAGAACCAGAGGCAGGGCGTGATCTCCATGGCGGATGTATTCCGCGGGAAGATCGTTGACGTCGCGGCCGACTCCCTGATTATTGAGCTGACGGGCAAGCAGGACAAGGTGGACGCATTTATCCGTCTGCTCGGAGGATACGAGATCCTGGAACTTGCAAGAACCGGTATCACCAGCCTGACAAGAGGCTCCGAGGGAGTGCTCTATCTGTGATCCGCAGATAGAAAAGGTATTAAAGCGACCGTATAGGCTGCTTTCAAATACAGGAACAAACTGTTTTAGATCTAAAGAGAGGTATTACGTATGGCAGCAAAAATCTTTTACCAGGAAGACTGCAATCTTTCCCTGCTGGAAGGCAAGACAATCGCAATCATCGGCTACGGCAGCCAGGGACATGCGCATGCGCTGAACCTCAGAGACTCCGGATGCAAGGTCATCATCGGTCTCTATGAGGGATCCAGAAGCTGGAAGAGAGCAGAGGAACAGGGCTTTGAAGTCTACACAGCCGCAGAAGCGACGAAAAAGGCTGACATCATCATGATTCTGATCAATGATGAGAAGCAGGCGAAACTGTATCGTGAAGATATCGAGCCGAACCTGGAAGAAGGAAATATGCTGATGTTTGCGCATGGATTCAACATCCATTTCGGATGCATCGTTCCTCCGAAATATGTCGATGTGACCATGATCGCACCG
>CADCOU010000043.1 GCA_902803155.1 uncultured Lachnospiraceae bacterium
ACTGACCATCACATTTTCCACTGCCGTCAGATAGGTAACCATGTGGAACTGCTGGAAGATCAGACCGATCTTGTCCCTGCGGATATCGGTCAGTACCTTCTGTGATTCTTTGGAGATATCCACCCCGTCCAGCAGGACTTCTCCAAGGGTCGGCTTATCCATGCATCCGATGATGTTCATCATGGTACTCTTTCCGGATCCGGAAGGTCCCATGATCGCGACCCATTCTCCTTTTTCCACCTTTATACTGACGTCATTCAGAGCTTTCAGGTCTCCGTAGATCTTCGATACGTTCTTTAATTCAAGCAGTGCCATCTGTTATTCTCCTTTCAATACGATCGCGGGATCGATCGCCACAGCCCGTTTGATCGGCAGCTGACAGGAAACGGCTGCGATCGCCATGGATACGAGGATCGTCACTGGCAGCAGAAGCGGCTGGAATGTAATGGACGATCCAAACACATTGATGCTGACCAGCTGGGCAAATCCGAACCCGAGTATGGTGCCGAGCACACCGCCGAGACCTCCCAGGAACATTCCTTCTCCCAGAAATTCTTTGCGGATCGAACCGTCGGAAGCTCCCAGTGCTTTGCGAAGTCCGATCTCCCGGCGACGTTCCGAAACCACCGCCAGCATGGTAGTAGATACACAGATCATCGTCAGCAGCAGTACGACTGCTGTCACCAGGAAAACCAGTGCCTGCAGCTTGCCCAGTACCGAAGCTTCCGGCCGCGTTACGCGCTTAACCAGACGGGATGTGATATGCAGATCCGAATCCGTGATAGCGCTGCTGTAGTTTTCCAGTTCCTCAGCGCCTGCGGATACTGACAGTTCCGCAACATCCAGCGTCTCATCGGAAGTCAGCCTCTGCAGATCTTTCAGTGACATATAGATATATCCTTCTTCTTCTCCTCCTGTGGAAAGGATGCCAGCCACCGTAAAATGCTCTGTGTTTTCAATGGCGACTGCTTCCTCGGAAGAAACAGCGCTGTTCAGCGCGTCCACAACCGCCTGAGAGGAGACGGTTGCCCCGGAAACCGCGTCTACCGTATGGTCCGGATCCCCAGACGGGGCATCAGAGGATGCCGCATCTGCCAGACTGAGCGGCAGTTCCTTCCCGATAAACTGATCCAGGAATGCCCTGTCCGTCCCCACAAGGGAACCTATGCCGGGAGTCTGCCCGGTGGAATCAACTTCAATGGAGGCAATCTTTCCTTCTTCATCCAGAACGATGTCTGCTGTCAGAGGCACTTTGTTGAAGCCCTCCGCACTGCCTGTCAGAGAGGCTCCAGCCTTTCTGTCAGCCGATGCTCCCTGTGCAGAGGCAGCGGACGGCTTATAGCTGAGCTCTATAGAGCTTCCCACTTTAACGCCGAGCGTCTTCGCGATCTCTTTTCCGATCAGGACTTCTCTCGTTTTTTCCGGGTATGCCCCTTCCACGCTGAAATAGGGACTGGTCTTCTGAACCTGGGAGAAGTCCGTTCCCGCGCTTGTAAATGACTGCTGTCTGGAAGGCATATCCAGCCTTACGTACCGGTACGGAGTCGCTCCGACGATCTCCGATTCCGGTATGGCCTCAAGCGCCGCCTGAAGGCTGTCCATCGTCAGCGGCGCCTCCCCGTCCGGAAGCAGGATCATGTTTGCGCCGTAGGAGCGGAACTGTGCGCCCATTTGCCGCGGAACGTCTATGTAGATCGTGACCAGGCCGGACAGGATCGTCGCGCCTACCGCTATGGAGAGCAGGGCGATCAGCATGCGTGACCGGCGCCGGAGCAGCGACGCAGTGATCATCCGGAAGAACATTTTTCGTTTTGTCATTCTTTACTGTCCTCCATGCAGCACCTCCGCGGGTCTCAACCTCAGTACCATGCGGATAGCCGGCAGGCTTCCCGCGATCGTTACCAGCGCGATCAGCGCCGCCACGATGGGGATCACCTTCACCTTCATCTCGATCGCAGATCCGAATACGCTGCGACCGATCAGCTGGGCAAAGCCGAACCCGAGAAAATAGCCGGCAACGCCGCCGACCAGGGCGGTTACCAGGATCTCTGTCATGATTACGCCTGTTATGGAATGATCTCTGGCCCCGATCGCCTTCAGGAGGCCGATCTCCTTGGCGCGCTCCATTACGCTTGCCGTCACCAGGTTACTGATGCCAAGCGCTGCCCCGATCAGGCTGAGCGCTGTGATCAGGATCATCAGCAGCTGCGTCTTGTCCAGGATCGCTCCTTCGCTCTCTGCCACCTGCCTCACGGCAGCTGCCGATGCGTTTGGGATCGCTTCCTGGATCTGATAACAGATCGCGCTGACATATGCCGTACAGTACCAGGTCTCATAGTCGCGGCTGCTCAGAGCTGAAGGATTGCGCGCAGCCCTCTTCGCCAGTTCATTGTCCGGCGTGGTCAGGGCGGAGACCTCTATCTGCGCCACTTTCCCTTCCCGGTCTGTCAGGCTTTGAACCAGGTCGAGCGGTGCGAAGATCTGCATGTCTTCATCCCCGCCGGCATCGAAGATTCCCCTGATCGTCACAGTCTGTTCCCCGGCACTGCCGGTCAGTGTAATCTCATCTCCGACCTTCCATCCCTCCTGCTGGGCCAGTAGCGTACCGACCATCACGGAGGAGGCCGCCTCCGTATCCGATCCATCCAGCCAGGAACCTTCCGTAATATCCCACCAGGAACGCATGCCTGCCACGCCTGCATCCAGCTCTTCACCTGTCGGGAGAGAAA
>CADCOU010000044.1 GCA_902803155.1 uncultured Lachnospiraceae bacterium
CAATAAGCTGCTGTGGCTCAGTCGGTAGAGCGTCACATTGGTAATGTGGAGGTCACCAGTTCGATTCTGGTCAGCAGCTTTTTTTATTTTACAGGGTCGGGTATTCCCGGCTCTTTTTTTGTAATACCGGCAGGCATCGTCATGGAAATGGGGATAGTATGAGCAGAGACGGGAAACCGAAAAGAGTTCCGGAGAAACACCAGAACCGGAAGCGTGATCCAAAACATAAAATGAACAGGAAGAAGGTTGTGCTGATCGAATGGGCCGTGCTGCTGGGCGCACTGTTTCTGCTTATTGCAGTCGGCGTTTTCCTGCTGATATCTAAAATAAATAAAAAGCCGGAGACGAAGGCGTCCGGACAGGGTGTGACAGCAGCAGGGGAAACAGGACAGATTCGGGAAACCGGAGAACTGACAGCAGAAGCTGACAGTGAAGCTTCGGAAACTGCGGCAGAGGAGACCGAAAGGATAAAGAACAGCTGGCTTTTCAGTTTCGCCGGGGACTGTACGATCGGAAGCCTGCTGGAGTGGCAGGGAAGCCTTGCGGTCGACTTTCAGTCCGTGGTCGGGGAGGATTATGCTTATCCGCTCTCAGGTGTGCATGACATCTTTACGTCAGACGATCTCACGGTGGTAAACCTCGAGGGTACATTTACGAATTCTTCCAATGCGGTCGTGAAACCTTACCGGTTCAAGGCAGATCCCAAATATGTGCAGGTCCTGAAGGAAGGAAGTGTGGAAGCAGTGTCCACAGCCAACAATCATTCGGGTGATTTCCAGCAGGAGGGCAGTGAGGATACCATTGCCGCCCTCAACTCTGTGGGGATCCTCCACACCGGCGCCGGCGATCCTCTGATCACGGAACCGGACGGCGGACTGAAGATCGGGATCGTATCCTACAATACGGTGGACAATCCTGCCGGAGAGTATGAATGGCGCTCTTCGGTACAGACGGATATCAATACCTGCAAAGAGGCAGGATGCGACCTGATCATTGGTTTCATGCACTGGGGTACGGTGGAGTATCTTACCGAACCGGAAGCCTGGGAAGTCCAGTTTGCCCATGACATGGCAGACTGGGGATGTGACCTGATCGTAGGAGGACACGCTCATATCCTGCAGAAGATGGAGTATTACAACGATGTGCCGATCTTCTATTCCATGGGTAATTTCTGCTATGGCGGAAATACGAATCCGGACGACAAGGATTCTGTGATCGTACAGGCGGAATACAGCCGGGATCCAGGTACGGGAGAAGTCTCACGCAGCAGTCTCAGCGTCATTCCCTGCCTGATATCGACCCGGACCGACCTGAATGATTACTGCCCGACGCCATGCCAGGAAGGTTCGGAGGACTGGCAGCGTATCCTGGGGCGTCTGGAATGGAACACATGACAGATTAAAAAACACAATAGATCGATCAGTTTTATAAATATATTCAATTAGTAGTTTTTACCTTCCGCAAGTATAATAATTTTCAGGACAGAAAGAATAACAATGTCCCGGAAATACAGCCTGCTGAGGATTCATTTTTCAGTGGGAAATAAAACATGTGGGAGGATCTGGTATGAATAACAACAGTAAAACAGGCATCATTATTGCCGGGCTGATCATCGGAGTGATCGCGTCTCTCCTGGTGCTGTTCGGAAACCCGGCTAATATGGGATTCTGTATCGCGTGCTTTATCCGTGATACGGCAGGAGCGCTTGGCCTGCATCAGGCGCCTCCGGTACAATACATCCGTCCGGAGATCATCGGCATCATCCTCGGCAGTTTCGGAGTTGCCCTGGCAACGGGCGAGTTCTCACCGAAGGGCGGAAGCGCGCCGCTGACCCGGTTTGCGATCGGCTTCTGCGTTATGGTCGGCTGCCTGATGTTCCTCGGCTGCCCGTTCCGTATGATCATCCGTCTGGGCGGCGGTGACCTGAATGCGCTGCTCGGGCTGGCGGGATTTGCGCTTGGTATCCTGTGCGGAGTATTTTTCCTGAACCAGGGATATTCCCTGAAGCGGACCTACAGGCTTGCGGCAACGGAGGGTGTTATCCTTCCGGCAGTGGCGGCTGCACTTTTTGCATTGCTGCTCCTTGCTCCGGCGTTCATTCATTTCACCGAACCCGATGGCGGTCCCGGTGCAAAGCACGCTGCAATCTTCATCAGCCTGATCGCGGGAGCCGTTGTAGGTATCCTGGCACAGAGGACAAGGCTGTGCATGGCCGGCGGACTTCGTGACGTGGTCCTGTTCAAAGACTTCCGCCTGATCTCCGGCTTTGCAGCAATCTTCGTGGCATGCCTGGTGATGAACCTGATCCTGACCGCAGCGACGGCAGGAACTTATTTCCATATGGGATTTGCGGGACAGGCGATCGCGCACACGGATGGTCTGTGGAACCTGCTCGGCATGTTCACGGTCGGATTCGGTGCTATCCTTCTCGGAGGCTGCCCGCTGCGTCAGCTGGTTCTGGCAGGCGAGGGCAATACGGACAGTGCGATGGCGGTTCTCGGACTTCTTGTCGGAGCAGCATTCTGCCATAACTTCGGACTGGCCTCCAGCGGCGAGGGCCCGACTGCAAACGGCAAGATCGCAGTGGTGATCTGCATCGCCGTTCTGGCAGTGATCGCTTCTGTCAACACGTTTGGAAAGAAGGAGTGATAACATGGAGAGAGTAGATGCAAGAGGGCTTTCCTGCCCGGAACCGGTCATCCTTACGCGCAAAGCGATCCAGAAGGGTGCAAATGAGATAGAAGTTCTTGTAGACAATGTTACCTCCAGGGAGAATGTAACCCGCTCTGCAGAACACGCGGGATACAAAGTCAGCGTTTCGGAAAATGACGGGGAGTTTACGATGTCCCTGAGAAAATGAGGAAAAAGCAGATACCGCTGTGCCTGCAGGAATTCCTTTTCCGGGAAGGATGACGCAATCGTCATGAATTGTGTGATTACATTTTTTAATCATTTCGGAGCGGTCCGCTATAAAAATGAGGCGGGCCGTTTCGGCTGGAATGTTCAGCTGTCGCCGGTGCCGCGCTCGCTCAGTTCGAGCTGCGGCACCTGCGTGTTCTGCGATACCGGTAATGACGATCCCCTTGGATTCATTACGGATGAAATGGAACAGGTTGCGCTTCCGGACGGAGGCGGATACCGGATCATCTGGAGAGCGGAAGACAGCTGATGCAGGTATAATGAAGAAGGACCGTGAACCATCGCATAAAGCGGGAAGGAGAAATCCATTGGAAACAGAGGTCAGATTAACGAAGCTTGCCAGCTGTGCAGGCTGCGGCGCCAAGGTCGGCGCCGGTACGCTGTGTCAACTGCTGGAGGGTTTTCAGACACATACCGACCCGAACCTGATCGTCGGGTATGACCGGAGCGACGACGCGAGTGTATACAAAGTCAGCGAACATCTGGCGATCGTACAGACGACGGATTTCTTCCCGCCGATCGTGGACGATCCGTTCCTGTTCGGTCAGATTGCGGCTGCAAATGCGATCAGCGACGTATATGCGATGGGCGGCGAGCCGAAGCTCGCCCTCAATCTGATGTGCGTTGCGGACAGCATGGATGACCACACGGTGCGTGAGATTCTCCGTGGGGGCTATGCGAAGGCCTACGAGGCCGGAGTAATCATCTCCGGCGGGCATACGATCCACGGATCGGAGCCAATCTACGGACTGGCGGTGACCGGATTTGTCGACCCTGCAAAGGTCCTGACGAACTCCGGAGCGAAACCGG
This sequence comes from uncultured Lachnospiraceae bacterium, assembly GCA_902803155.1. Classification (GTDB taxonomy): domain Bacteria; phylum Bacillota; class Clostridia; order Lachnospirales; family Lachnospiraceae; genus Porcincola. The sequence continues at coordinate 3,730 of CADCOU010000044.1, forward strand.
GCGATGTCCTGATCCTGACTAAGAAGCTCGGGGTCGGTATCCTTACGACAGCAGGGAAAGCAGATATCGGACTGGTCGGGGAAGACCTGATGGACCGTCTCATACAGCAGATGGCGACACTCAATAAAGCAGCCAGGGATGTTATGGTGAAGTATCCGGCTCACGGCTGTACGGATGTGACGGGTTTCAGCCTGATGGGTCACAGCTATGAGATGGCGCAGGGAAGCGGCTGCACACTGCACATCCAGACGGACCGCGTACCATTCCATCCGGAAGCCACGGAGATGGCGGAGATGGGCTTCATCCCGGCCGGAGCGTACCGCAACCGTGAGTATGCCGGTGTAAATGTCCGTGTGAAAGACGGCATATCCCGCGCGATGCAGGACATCCTCTATGATCCGCAGACCAGCGGGGGACTCCTGATCAGTGTACCGGCGGAAGAAGGGATGCAGATGTTGGAGGAAATGCGAACTTCCATTCCGGATGCAGCCATGATCGGTTATGTGACGAAAAAGGAAGACATGGATATCATTCTGGAGTAATATAGAGAATGAGCCTGACACGGAACAGAGAATTTCAGGAAAGACCGGCTGCTGCCCGGTCTTTTGCTGTAAGGGAAGGGATACAGAATGGACAGAATCTATCTGGATTACGCCTGCACTTCCTATCCGAAACCGGATGAAGTGGTTGCTGCAATGACCGATTACATGACGCGGATCGGGAGCAATGTGTCCCGGAGCTCTTACGAAAGCGCCTATGAAGCGGAGGAGGTCGTCTATGAGACCAGGTCTCTTCTCTGTGATCTGTTCCATGGTCCGGATGTGAAGAATGTGATCTTCACGAAGAATATCACGGAGAGCCTGAACATACTGATAAAGGGAATCCTGAAACCGGGCGATCATGTGCTGGTCTCCGCGATGGAGCATAACGCGGTGATGCGTCCTCTGAACCAGATCGCAGAAGAACTGCCTGACGGAAACTCCGGGACAGATGAACAGCCAGAACCGGGGAAATCCGTCACGTACACGAGAATCCAGTGTGACAGTGAGGGCTGCCTTAAGACAGACCGGCTGAAGAAACTGATCCGACCTTCGACGAGGGCGGTGATCATGATGACGGCCAGCAATGTGAGTGGTACTCTGATGCCGACAGAAGAAGTCGGGGCATTCTGCAGAAAGAGGGGGCTGCTGTTTATTACGGACACTGCCCAGACAGCCGGGGCTTTTGAGACCGATATGGAAAAATGCGGG
>CADCOU010000045.1 GCA_902803155.1 uncultured Lachnospiraceae bacterium
AAGGTCAACTGCAAGCACAACAAGAACGATAGCGATCACGCCCTGGATGATGCTCCAGGTATCCGCAACCTTGAACTTCGCGATGATGGTCTGGATCAGTGAGCAGATCGTCACGACCAGCATGAAGCACATCGGGATGAAGAACATCTTGTTGTTGCGGCCCATGGAACCAAGCCATGAGCAGACAGCCAGGAGACCGAGCGCTGCAAGCAGCTGGTTGGCAGCGCCGAACAGCGGCCAGATCTTGGCATAGCCGGTCAGACCGAGCGCAATGCCGAGAACAACGGTGATAGCAGTCGCAACATACGGATTCGCCAGAACTGCTCTGAATCCGGTTGCATCCTTAGCGGTCTCGCCTTCATTGAGCCAGAATTCCTGGAACATGTAACGTGCAAGTCTGGTAGCGGTATCCAGAGAGGTCAGGCAGAATACGGAAACTGCCAGGACCAGCATCTGATAGATAACGCCCTGAACCTTCGCGTTGGTGAAGGAGCCGAGCATGCGGGACAGACCGGTCGCGAATACGACTGTCGGGCTGTGGATCTGCAGCTCTTCTGCCGGAACGTTGACTTCTTTCCAGATGTACGCAACTGCGCAGAGGGAAAGGATAGCAACGACACACTCGATGAGCATTGCGCCGTAACCGATCGGCAGAGAATCTCTCTCGTTGTCAATCTGCTTCGCGGTCGTACCGGAATATACCAGTGAATGGAAACCGGAGATAGCGCCGCAGGCGATGGTGACGAACAGTGCCGGGAATACGGTTCCGCTTGTGAACAGGCCGTTTCCTACAGCAGTGATGCCGGTGAATGCGGGCATCTCGGTTGTGCCGGTTCCTGTGAATGCTGCGCCGAGCACTGCGATAAAGGCCACAATGATCATAAAGTACAGCAGGAAGGAACTCAGGTAGTCACGCGGCTGGAGCAGGATCCAGACCGGGGTGACGGATGCGATCAGAATGTAAACAGCCAGGACATACATCCAGGTGTTGTAGCTCATTGCCAGCGGATGCCACTTCAGGCCGATGACAACGATGATTACGATACCCACGCAGCCGATCACGGAAGCGATACCGACCGGAACGTTGTTTCTGTAGACCATGATGCCAAAGATGATGGCGAGCACGATGAACAGAACGGAGATCATTGCCGTGGACAGGTTCGCGTCAAGGTTTGCGCCTTCGATCGCAGCGCCTGCAGCGTTGGTGCTTCCGAATGTGGATGCCACGATGGAAGCGAATGCAGCAACGACCAGAAGCAGAGTCAGCCATGCGAATACGAGGAACAGCCTCTTTGCCTTCTGACCCATGGTCTCACTGATGACAGTACCGATCGACTGTCCCTTATTGCGGACAGAAGCGAACAGCGCGCCGAAGTCATGGACACCGCCGAAGAAGATGCCTCCGATGATGACCCAGAGCATAACCGGGACCCAACCGAAGATCGCTGCCTGGATCGGGCCGTTGATCGGGCCTGCACCTGCGATCGATGAGAAATGATGTCCCATCAGGACTGCAGCTCTTGCAGGAACGTAATCGACGCCGTCCTCGAGCTCATGAGCCGGAGTCTTTCTGGACGGATCAACTCCCCACTCCTTTGCCAGCCATCTGCCGTATACCATGTATCCTGCCAAGAGGACTACGATGGCGATCAGCAGAACTACAAGAATGTTCATACTACTTCCTCCTTTTGCTGAACTTTGTTGGCATCAAAGTTCATGGTATATAGATTCAACATCTGTTTGGATATCTTATTGGAGATGATCTTCTCCCCTTCGAGATCCACGCAGATGAGGTGCCCTTCCGCACGCCCCCTGAATGTGAAGAGATAGTTTCTGTTATACCGGAAGCGTTTAATCTCCCCTTCCGTCTCCGCCTCAGGCGTCCTGTCGGACAGGATGACGACGGTCAGATCCGTTACCATGTGATCCTTCTCGGGAAGCTTATTTCCTTTCCGGAGCAGGATAGGTTCCATGTACTCTTCGATCAGTCTGCGGGCTTCAGCAATCGTATCCCTGCCGCACTGCTCAGTTTTGATGAACAGGATGTGCTCATAGGTCCTTATCGCCCAGAGCTGTGCTTTCCGGACTGCGACATACTTCTCATTCATCGAAAAAAAATACCCATATGCCGGGTATTCCTTCTCACCGATCCGGTAAGGTCGGTATATGTCAAACGATCCGGACAGAGAATCCAGGATCTGATCCAG
>CADCOU010000046.1 GCA_902803155.1 uncultured Lachnospiraceae bacterium
AGAACCGGATCCGGCAGATATCGAAGGATTTGAGACATTTACTGCGCGTTATGCTGCATGCATCCCGGCAGAGAAGGCTGCGATCGAAACACTGAAAGCATAAAACAGGTTAGGGACGATGATTACTTATCTGCGCGGAGAAGTTGCAGGAGTATATGAGGGCAGGGTTGTCCTGGATGTAAACGGAATCGGATTCCAGATCTTTATCAGCACCAGGGATGCGGCAGATATGCCGCGTCCCGGTGAAGAGATCCGGATCCATACTTACATGTCCGTTTCCGAAGACGCGATGCGGCTGTACGGATTCCTCTCGGAAGATGATCTGAATGTATATAAGACCATGATCTCTGTCTCAGGCATCGGTCCGAAGGCCGCTCTCGGCATCCTTGGAGCTCTGAGTGCCAATGAGATCCGCTTTGCCGTATTCTCGGATGACTATAAAGCAATCTCTAAAGCTCCGGGCGTCGGACCGAAGACGGCTAAGAAACTGATCCTGGAGCTGAAGGATAAACTGAAACTGGAAGACGCTCTCGGAGATATTCAGCAGAATGAGGAACTCACGTCGGAAAGAGCAGCAGCCGCTGCTTCCGATGCAGAGATGAACGACGCGGTGCAGGCACTGGTCGCTTTGGGGTATTCCGGTACGGAAGCGCTCCGTGCGGTCAGGAAGGTTAAGATCACGGATGACATGCATACGCAGGATGTGCTGAAGCAGGCACTGAAGTATATCGGTCTGTAGTCACTGACAGGAATGGAACTATTTCATGGCGAGAAGAATCATTACAACGGATGAGACGGAGGAGGATCTTCGGCTGGATCCGAAACTCCGGCCTCAGACGCTGGAACAGTATATCGGACAGGAGAAAGCGAAGCAGTCTCTGAAGATCTACATCGAAGCAGCAAAAAAGAGGGGAGAACCGCTGGACCATGTGCTGTTCTACGGCCCTCCCGGTCTCGGAAAGACGACTCTTGCCGGGATCATAGCGAATGAAATGGGCGTGAACCTGAAGGTAACTTCCGGTCCTGCCATTGAGAAACCGGGTGAGATAGCAGCTGTTCTGAACAGCCTGAATGAAGGGGATGTCCTCTTTGTGGATGAGATTCACCGTCTGAACCGTCAGGTGGAGGAAGTCCTGTATCCGGCGATGGAAGACTATGCGATCGACATCATGATCGGCAAAGGCGCGGCAGCGAGATCCATACGTCTGGATCTGCCGCCGTTCACCCTGATCGGTGCGACGACAAGGGCAGGTCTGCTTACAGCTCCGCTCCGGGACCGTTTCGGTGTGATCCATCACCTTGAGTATTATACGGTTGCTGAACTGAAGACGATCGTGGAACGTTCTGCGTCAGTTCTGGGCGTGAAGATCGACAGCAGAGGCGCGGAGGAGATCGCGAAGAGGTCCAGGGGCACCCCCAGGCTTGCCAACCGTCTGCTCAAGAGGACACGTGATATCGCGGAGGTCATGTACGACGGTGAGATCACGGAGGAAGTCGCTGCAAAAGCGCTGGACTTCCTGGATGTGGATCGGAAGGGACTCGATAATATCGACAGGCTGATCCTTACGACCATGATGGAGAAGTTCGCAGGCGGTCCGGTGGGACTGAATAATCTGTCTGCCGCGGTCGGTGAGGATGCCGGGACGATCGAGGACGTGTATGAACCATTCCTGATCAAGAACGGATTTCTCATGAGGACGCCAAGCGGCCGCACAGTGACAGATCTGGCGTACCATCATCTTGGCATAGTGAAACCATCGGAAGAAGACTGACAAAGGGGCAAATCATGGAAAAGAAGAATTATACGGAAGTTGTCATAGACGGGAAGATCTATAAGCTCGGAGGATATGAGAGCGAGGACTATATCCATCAGGTGGCGACTTACCTGAATAATAAGATCACGGAATTGAAAGCCCTGGACGGCTACCGTCATCTTCCGACGGCACAGAAGAGTCTGATGCTTGATCTGAACACGGCTGACGATTATTTCAAAGCAAGAAGGTCAGTCGAAAAACTGGAAAAGGATCTGTCGGATAAAGATAAGGAACTGTATGAGGCCAAGCATGAACTGGTTTCTCTGCAGGTGAAGCAGGAAGAGTCTGCAAAACAGATCAGTTCGCTGAAGGAAGAGATATCCGACTATCAGAAACAGATCGTGGATCTGGAAGCGCGGCTCAGTCAGACGGAAAATGACAGGAACCGCAGCGGCGGTAAGAATTACAGACGTTGACTTTCATAATGAATCCGAGAATTAATGACAAGCTGAGTAAAGTGGAGATCCTTGCTCCCGGAGGCAGCATGGAGGGGATCCGTGCTGCAGTGAACGCCGGGGCGGACGCAGTCTATGCAGGCGGAAAGGCTTTCGGCGCACGTGCCTATGCACAGAATCCGGAGCAGGACGCTCTTTTTGAAGCGATCGATTACTGCCACCTGCACGGGGCAAAACTGTATCTGACAGTCAATACGCTTCTCAAGGAGAAGGAACTTCAGGATAAGCTGTATGATTATCTTGCGCCGGTCTGCGGGCATGGGGTGGATGCCGTGCTCGTGCAGGATTTCGGCGTTTTTCATTTTTTGAAAAGAGAGTTTCCGGACCTTCCGCTGCACGCGTCGACCCAGATGACGGTCACCGGCGCAGACGGAGCTGCGCTACTTAAGCGCATGGGGGCGGAGCGTGTCGTCCTGTCCAGGGAACTGAACCTGGATGAGATCCGCAGGATCCGGGAGACTGTTGATGTGGAGCTGGAGACATTTGTCCATGGAGCGCTCTGCTATTGCTACTCCGGTCAGTGCCTGATGAGCAGTCTGATCGGGGGAAGAAGCGGCAACCGCGGCAGATGTGCGCAGCCCTGCAGGCTGCCGTATCAGCTGCTGGAGAGTTCATTGAGTGTGTGCAGCCGTAAATCCGATCCATATCTGCTCAGTCCGAAAGACATCTGCACGCTCAGGATGCTCCCGGATCTGATCGATGCGGGTATCGCCTCGCTCAAGAT
>CADCOU010000047.1 GCA_902803155.1 uncultured Lachnospiraceae bacterium
AAGTCCCGGTGCAAAGACCGGATCCGGCAGGTTTTTCGTGCAATACATCACCGTCGGACACATGATCGGATTTCCCATGGACAAAACGCCCCGGCGGATCCTCACGGAGGACTGGTTTCTTCGCGGCATCAAGGGCAGAAGCATGAGCCGTTTCACAAAAAGCAGCCTGCTGTTTCCTGCGATCCGGCCATTTCGAAGCTCTGCGTAATTACAAAAAAGGATGAGCGGACGGTCCTTCTTCGGATTATGATCAGATTCCTTCCTCTGATCCCCCCTCTCCAGGACATGGCCAAGCATTTTCTGCGTGTAACAGCGCTGATAAATATCATCCTGATGCACGATCGTCACGTAGTCCGCAAGTTCTTTTGCTTTCCGATAACCAAAATTCCAATCCGACGCGATCCCGCCTTCTTCGTCATTGACATAAAGAGGGATTCCATACCGATTCGCCTGCGCACGGATGTACTTATTCGGAGTCGATGTCACCATAAGGATCCGACTTTCGACAGTCTGCGCCAGCAGAGAGCGGATGCATGCTCCAAGATATTTGCTGCTTCCATAAGCGCAGATCACAAATGCGTGATTTCTGTATTTTTGCATGTCATACTCCAATGCCGGGGACTGATCTCCATAGCAGTTCCGGCAGCGATGAAAGCCATCAAAAAGAGCGGTCTTCCCGGATGAGAAGCTTCTCTATATAGTCTACTGCTCTCTTGGCTCCTTCCCCCCTGTACATCCAGGTCTCTGTGCGGGCTTTTTCTCTTCCCGCTTGGAGGCGTTCATCTCCCAGGCACTCCCTGATCAGGAGGCCAATGCTGTTAAAGTCCGAAGGAGCCAGTTCCCTTCCTATCTGAGGCAGGATCCGTATCGTCCAAAGTTCCTCATCCAGGAACCAGCAGTCATACACGGACTTGTCAAACTCTGTATTTGTATAAATGACCGGCTTGTCAAAAACCAGGGCATAATCAAAAAGAACACCGGAAAAATCGGAGATCATGATATCGGATCTGCGCAGCACCTCAAAGTTATCGTTATCCCGATTCCAGGATACCCGGTCGGATTCCGGAAACTGCTCTTTCAACTGATCGAGCATCTTCTTTTCTGAGATCTCCGACTGGGGATGCGGGCGGATGATAATATGATACCCTGTTTCCAGAAGCGGTCCAAGCAATTTCTCCCCGTATTTTGAAAGCAATCCGTTCTTCCCCCACGACGGTGCAAGGAGCACGGTCAGAGATTCACAGCTGCCCTCGTTCCCTGTCATTTGGCCAGCTGCTTTCTTCTGTTCCGCCGTCCATCCAAAGCCTGGGTCCCGGTTTTTTTCCCCATTGCCGGATTTCTCCAGCCGCTCCGCCATGCGGTCGAAATAAGGAATCCCTGCATAAACAAGTTCTTTCTCCGGAAGTTTCCTCAATTTCTCCAATGCCCGGATCTGCGTCCCCTGATATTCTCCTGATAAGAGCACAGCATCGTAATAATCGATCCCAAACATCCGATACAACGTCAGATCGCTTGCTGCATGCGGAATATGAACATACCTGCCGGCCTCCCGCGACCTTCTCCACTGATAGACATCAAGTCCCGGTGTGGTAGAAAGAACAACGTCTGCCCGGATCATATTCATTCTTGCAAGTGCTTTATTTCCGGTTCCGATAAATTCTGTTCCGACATGCGTGAAATGCTTTCCAAGCGCGGGATCATCTTCCGACGCTGTCATATAGACTGCCTGTATCCCCCTGCTTTCAAGCTCTTCACAGATTGGCTCGTATACATTCCAGTACCGCTTATTATCCGAAAAGATCACCAGCGGTATCCGCATTTCCGTTTTTCGTGCTTTCTTTCCCGCACTGATCCTGAAGCCGAGCCTGGCAAAAAAGCCTCTCAGGAAAAAGAACAGGAGGCTGAACAGACTGATCAGTATCGTAAAAAGCATGCTCCCGGTTCCGGGGTCAATGTAAAGAAACACCGAACGCGCCTCCTACTGATGAAAGCCTTCATAGTTCCAGTTGTCCGGATCAAAGATGTTGTCCTGGACAGAAAACCAGTGATCGGGCTGAAACTGCGTTCCCTTGTTGGTCTCGATATTCCAGTTCGAACCCATGAGCAGTTCTGCTCTGCCGTTTTCCTTGCAGGACCTGTCGATTGCCTTTCCCGTGAACGGGTTGACCGGGTCTTCGATCAGTTCCTTAAGGGCAA
>CADCOU010000048.1 GCA_902803155.1 uncultured Lachnospiraceae bacterium
GCAGTAACCTTTGAATTAAGATGTTCTATCTCCGTTCCGCCAGCAAAGAAAGCCGTGTCTTTTCCAGCCATTTTGACCGCTTCCTCAACTGACGCAGCAGATAAGAATTCTCTGTCCATAAGCTGCTCCTCCTTTTAGATTTATTGTATTCTGTCATCATTCTAACACGTTTAAATAAATTATTGTCTGATAAATAGAAAAGATTTATTGTTTTTTCAAATATATAAATTAGAGTTTTTCCATTACAAAAATATGGAAAGAAAAAGGACAGGGAAAACACAATTCCCTGTCCTGATCATCGGAGTGGTGAGATTCGAACTCACGGCTTCTTGACCCCCAGTCAAGCGCCCTGACCATGCTGGGCCACACCCCGGTAATTCCGCATTATATCAAATCGATTCCTTATATTCAAGTCCCATTTCGGCATACCGATTGAGCATCGTCCGGCTTTCCATTTACATATCGTTCGGCATACCGCTTGCGCATCGTTTGGATCACCACTTCCGTATCGTCGATACCGGCTCAGAGGTCAGGTCGACGCCGAGGCGTTTGAATACATGCCTGTCCACTTCTGTCAGCATGACGGAGGTATGGACCTGGCAGCCGTGCAGCTTGGGGATCTGTTCCAGACTCTCGCGTGCCTTAAGGTCTGATCTCGCTGCCAGGGACAGTGCGATCAGCACTTCGTCCGTATGAAGGCGCGGATTCTTTCCGTGCAGGAAACGAACTTTCAGATCCTGGATCGGAACGATCTCTTCCGGAGAGATCAGTTTTGCACTGTGGTCTACTCCGGCCAGATGCTTCAGTGCATTCAGAAGAAGCGCGGCAGAAGCACCAAGGAAATCGGTTGTCTTGGATGTGATGATCGAACCATCCGCGAGTTCTATCGCGGCTGTCGGGACGCCGGTCTCCTCCGCTCTCTTCTTGGCAGCGACGGTTACCTTCCTGTCGTCTGTTGTGATCTTTGCCTGCTTCATGAGCAGACGGATCTTATAGACTTCATCCTCCGATCCCTCGTCATTTACGACCTTACAGACGGCCTCGTAGTAGCGCCGGATGATCTCCTGTTTTGCCGCAGCACATACCACCTCGTCATCGGAGATGCACATGCCGGCCATATTGACTCCCATATCCGTCGGGGACTTATAGATGCTCTCCCCGTAGATTCCCTCAAACATGGACGCCAGAACCGGGAATATCTCGATGTCACGATTGTAGTTGACCGTTGTCTGACCGTACGCCTCCAGATGGAACGGATCGATCATATTGACATCGTTCAGGTCTGCCGTTGCCGCCTCATAGGCAAGATTTACCGGATGTTTCAGAGGGATGTTCCAGATCGGGAATGTCTCAAACTTCGCATAGCCGGCTTTGATACCTCTCTTGTTGTCATGATACAGCTGCGACAGACAGGTCGCCATCTTTCCTGATCCCGGTCCCGGAGCCGTGACCACGACCAGGGGCCGCGTCGTCTCGATGTAGTCATTTCTCCCGAAGCCTTCCTCAGACAGGATGCGCTCCACATTGGACGGATATCCTTCGATAATGTAATGGAGATAGACCCGGAATCCCTTTTTCTCCAGTTTCTCCCTGAAAAGCGTTGCAGCCTCCTGCCCGGTGTAGTGCGTGATCACAACAGAACTGACATAAAGTCCCCTGTCCTGGAACTTGGAGGCAAGGCGCAGTACATCCTCGTCGTACGGGATGCCGATGTCACCACGCATCTTATTCTTGACAATGTCTGCCGCGCTTATGACGATGATCAGTTCAGCCATGTCACTCAGCTGCATCAGCATCTGCAGCTTGCTGTCCGGTTCAAAGCCCGGAAGGACACGGGATGCATGGAGATCGTCGAACAGTTTTCCTCCGAACTCCATGTACAGCTTGTCGCCAAACTGCCCCATTCGCTCCTTGATATGCTCTGACTGGATCTTCAGATACTTATTATTATCAAAACCGTACTTCATGGATATATACAACTCCGATTTCTATTCAAATACTGCAGAATAAGATATGCCGGCATTTATATCTATGGCCGGATTTCCGGACATTCCTTCGGGAAAATACATTCAGTTCCACAAATTCTCCGGATACACTCCCTTTTCGACCAGGTCGGCAATGCTCTGTCTGACCCCTTCGATATCTTCATGGTAGGTCACGCCGAACCATTTATCGTGAGTCGGAAGGACAGCTACCTGAGCTTCGCCCTTTCCGAGCATATCGCCAACGATTGTCGGGAGCAGATACTCGGCTGTATTTTCATCCCCGTTTCCAATGTGTTCTTTCAGAAATGCACTGAACCCTGCATGAAGCACATCCAGGAATTCTTTTTCATATCCCCACATGTTCATGGAAACAGCTGTCTCCGGGTTCAGAGGAGTTACTGTCCCATCGGCGTTCTGTATACCCGCCCCGTTTTCCGTACGTACCAGGTTCTTCGTCTCGCGGATCGCAGTCAGAAAACCGTCTTCATCTACGCTGCA
>CADCOU010000049.1 GCA_902803155.1 uncultured Lachnospiraceae bacterium
AGCAGATCAGCTTTACAGTTGCCTCGAACGATGATTCCGTCATCCGCTGGAACGGAACGCAGCGGCGTTCCTGCCGCACCTGCATCCGCTGTCGGATATACTATCCGGGATGCAGGTGCGATAAAGCACCCGGCCCAGGAAAGGTCCGGGTGCTTGCAATCGTGATTATTTACGAAGACCAAGCTTCGCGATCAGTGCACGATATCCTTCGATATCATTCTTCTTAAGGTACTCAAGAAGACCTCTTCTCTTACCGACCATCTTCAGAAGACCTCTTCTGGAATGATGATCCTTGGTGTTGACCTTCAGATGCTCGGTCAGCTCTCTGATCCTCTCGGTCAGGATTGCGACCTGAACTTCCGGAGAACCGGTATCGCCGGGCTGTCTTCCGTACTCTTCAATGATAGCTGTTTTCTTTTCTTTTGTGATCATGTTGTTTTTCCTCCATTTTGATAAAAACGCCTGTCACGAAGAAGCGGTCGGAGATTCCTGCTCCTGAGTGACGGCTTACTGAACATACCCTGTGAATATAACATCTAAGCCCGGATGCGTCAAGTAGTAAACGATAAGGCGGATACCTTGTCCTTTTCGATCTGGGCCTTCAGTTCTTCCAGTGAATCAAAACGTATCTCATTCCTGAGAAAATGTACCGGAGAGACTGTGATGCCGGAACCATACAGATTCCCGCTGTAATCAAGAAGCGTCGTCTCGATCGTCCTGTGCGTCCCGCGGACCGTAGGCCGGAAACCGATATTAGTCAATCCCTTGAAGCGAGTCCCGTCCGGCAGTTCAGTCATGCTGACATATACGCCGTCTCCCGGAAGGATCTTGTCTTCGGGAGGGGTCAGATTAACAGTAGGCATGCCGATCGAGGTACCGATATGTCTTCCATGCTGAACGATCCCGCTGATGCGGTATTCTCTTCCGAGAAGCGCACGGACAAGTTCCATGTCGCCTGCAGAAAGCGCGTCCCTGACTCTTGAGGAACTGATCTCCTCAGACAGGTAGGTCTCTTTCTCAACAATATCCGTAGAGTATCCGAACGAAGGACCGGAATACTGCAATACGAGGGCATCACCCGACCGGTTATGTCCGAAACGGTAATCTGTCCCTGCAGCAACATAAGAAGCATGCAGCGTATCCGACAGGATCGTTTCGATGAACTGCTCCGGAGTCATCTCCATAAAGGAACGGGAAAACGGACATTCGATGAGAACGTCCATACCCAGATCATCCAGGATACGGGCTCGCTCTTCGTGAGAAAGGATACCGTCGCTGTTCACTTCGATCGCAAACAGCACAGACTGTGTATCTTCCGATGCCGCAGCATCCAGGACACGCCGGATCAGCTTCAGGTGGCCCCTGTGAAGACCGTCAAACTTGCCGAGCGCGACACAGCTCTTTTTAACAGGATCCCTGTCAGCGACATATTCTTCTAAACTGTGATAGATTCTCACGAGTTGGTCGACTCCATTCAGTTTCCAGAGAACAAATCGGTTCCTTTACAATTCCATCAGCATCCGGTACGGTACATAAGAGCCGGTGCGTTCGTCGCGACGATAGACGGCGACGAATTCTCCATCGCTCGTACACACCCGGATAAGGGGTCCGGCCCCCTGTTTCGGGATGCCGAGTTCTTCCGTCTCCAGACGGTTTCCGTTCAGGAGTTTCCTGTCACTCTCAACCTGTGTCCGGACTCTGAGACAGTCCAGGAACATCTCTTCCACCGGGATGATCTTTTCAGCCAGTTCGCCTCTGAGCATTCGCTCTTCGATATCGCCAAGCCTGACAGCGTCTTCCAGATATAGTCCTCCGACGCGTGTGCGGGTCAGGTGTTTCATGACTCCGCCGCAGCCAAGCTTATCTCCGATATCCGCACATAGCGTTCTTATATAAGTCCCTCTGGAACATTCTACGGAAAATGTTGCTTCCGGCAATCGTATGGATTCGATCCGGATGGAATCGATCCGGACGCGGACCGGTTTTCTCTCTATGGTTTTCCCTTCTCTGGCGAGTTCGTAGAGACGTTTTCCGCCGATCTGCTTCGCAGAATACATAGGCGGGATCTGATCGTACTCTCCCCGGAAGGAAAGAATTGCATCCCTGACGGATTCTTCGGTGATATCTGTTGTCGGGACTTCTTTCAGAACGGTTCCCGTCATATCCTGCGTATCTGTCGTAACACCAAGGAGAAGGACGCAGCGGTAGGTCTTGTCATGATCAGTCATGTATTCGGAAAGTCTGCAGCCGCTGCCGAGAAGAACAGGCAGTACGCCGACCGCGGCAGGGTCCAGCGTCCCTGCATGACCGATCTTTTTCTGACGAAGGATCCCGCGAAGCTTTGCCACGACGTCGTTACTGGTGTACCCTTCTTCTTTGAATACGTTGAGAATACCGTTAAACATTCTGCCCCTTCAGCTGATCCGCTGCCATGACTGCAATGCTGCCGACTATATCATGTACACTGCCTGTCATCGTGCAGCCTGCCGCCATTTTGTGACCGCCTCCTCTGAAGAAAACGGCGATCAAAGAAACATCAACTTTTCCGTTGGACCGCATGCTGACTTTGTATTCATTTTCTCCGCTCTCGTAGAGAAACAGGGCAGCTTCCACCCCTTCGGTGACGCGTAGCTGCTGAACGATCCCGTCCAGATCCTGCGGTTTTACCTGATGAAGATCCATATCCTTCCTGGAAACAACCGTATAGATCACTTTGCCGTCAAGCATCAGCCTGCTGTCGGTCAGCGCTTTTCCGAGGATCCGGTTCTGCTGCCAGGTTTTCCGGAAGAAGGTATCGTCACAGATCTTTGAGTATGCGATACCGGTGTCCATCAGCCATCCTCCGACCATCATTGTCCGGCTGGAGGTACAGCTGTACTGGAATATCCCGGTATCATGGACGATGCCCATATACAGAGGTTCTGCGATCGTTTTATCCAGTCTGTCCCGGCCGATCAGAAGTGTGATGATCTCCGAGGTGGAGCTGGCGTCCGGCTGGATCTCATTGACCATTCCGAATCCGGTGTTGGAAATATGGTGGTCAATAACAACCTGAACAGAGGCTTTGTCAAAGTATTTCCCGGCGTCTCCAAGCCTGTCATGGTCTGCACAGTCAAGGCTGAAAAATATATCGTAGTCCTTCGCTTCAGTGCAGTCATGAAGGATATCCTCCGAGTCCTTCACAAATGTATAGGAACGGGAATAAGTATCTTCCAGATAGACGGAGGCCTGAATCCCGGGATAATAACGCTTCAGGAACAGATAGAGTCCCATACAGCTTCCGAACGCGTCTCCGTCTGGCCTGACATGTCCGGCGATCCCGACTGTTTTTGCTTTGCACAGCAGTTCGTCCAGATTGATCACGCTTCACCGTCCTCTTCCGCGGCCGGGCTTTCCGAAGCGCTCTCTGCTCTTCTCCGCTCGTCCTCTGCTATCACCTCATCGATGCGGTGCGACATACCGACGCCGTAAGCGATCGATGTATCCGGTATAAAGTGGATCGAAGGGGTATTCCTGAGATTCACCGTAGAGGCAAGCTCATGCCGGATAAAACCTTCGGCCTGCTTTAATCCGCGGACAGTGTCTTCGAGACTGTCCTGACTGCCGAGTACAGAGATGTACGCACGGCAGGTCTTCAGATCCGGGGCAACTTCAACTTTCGTAACACTTGTCATAGGATCGATCCTCGGATCCTTTAACTCATGCATGACGATCTCCTGAAGCTGCCGGCGGACTTCTTCATTGATTCTTATGTTTTTTATGCTGTTCTTACGCAATGTTCCGTACCCTTCATACAAACTTACAAGGTTCTCATGACCTCGGGATCTCGACCATGACATAAGCCTCGACCTGGTCGCCTTCCCGGATCTCACTGAACCCGTCAAATACCAGACCGCACTCATACCCGGCACGGACTTCCTTCACATCATCCTTGAATCTCTTCAGGGATGCGATAGAACCTTCGAATACCAGATCCCCGTCACGTGTGATACGTGCTTTGGATCCTCTCTGTACGGTTCCGTCAAGTACATAGGAACCGGCGATGTTGCCGACGCCGCTCGCCTTGAAGATCTGGCGGATTTCCACATGGCCGGTGATCTTTTCTTCATAGATTGGTTCAAGCATGCCCTTCATGGCGTTCTCAACGTCATTGATGGCATCGTAGATGACCTTGTAGAGACGGATATCAACGCCTTCGTGCTCTGCGGTCGACTTGGCCTGTGCGTCCGGCCTGACATTGAAGCCGATGATGATCGCATTGGAAGCACCCGCAAGTGTTACGTCGGATTCGTTGATCGCACCGACTGCGGAATGGATGATCTTAACGACTACTTCATCATTGGACAGCTTCACGAGACTCTGTCTGAGTGCCTCGACAGATCCCTGCACATCTGCTTTGACGATCAGGTTCAGATCCTTCAGGGTACCTTCCTGGATCTGGCTGAACAGATCGTCAAGAGAGGTTCTCTTCCTGGATTCTTCAATCATCTTTTCCTTGCCGACATTGATGAAGGTTGCGGCAAAGTTCTTGGCTTCCTTCTCGGTCTCAGGTGAGGTGAAGATCTCGCCTGCGCCGGGGACATCGGAAAAACCGATGACCTCAACGGGCATGGACGGACCGGCTTCTTTCACACGGCGTCCCTTGTCATCCGTCATGGCTCGGATCTTACCGTAGCAGGAACCTGCGTCGATCGGATCTCCGACATGCAGCGTACCCTTCTGAACAAGGAGGGATGCGACCGGGCCGCGGCCTTTATCCAGTTTTGCTTCTATGACAAGTCCTCTTGCACGGCGGTTCGGGTTGGACTTCAGTTCCATTACGTCCGCAGTAAGAAGGATCATCTCAAGCAGGTTGTCGATCCCTTCATGTGACTTTGCGGAAACCGGTACCATGGTGGTACTTCCGCCCCAGTCTTCCGCGATCAGTTCGAACTCGGTGAGTTCCTGTTTGACGCGGTCGATATTGGCACTCGGCTTGTCGATCTTGTTGATCGCGACAATGATCTCGATGCCTGCAGCCTTCGCATGGTTGATCGCCTCAACGGTCTGCGGCATAACGCCATCATCCGCAGCTACTACGAGAACCGCGATATCAGTCGAGTTCGCGCCTCTCATACGCATGGCAGTAAATGCCTCGTGTCCGGGCGTATCAAGGAAGGTGATTGTACGGTCATTGTAATGAATGACGGACGCACCGATGTGCTGTGTGATCCCGCCGGATTCCCTGTCTGTAACATGGGTGTCGCGAATCGCGTCAAGAAGCGATGTCTTACCGTGATCGACATGTCCCATCACGCAGACAACAGGCGGTCTGGCAACCAGATTATCTTCGTTCTCTTCATCTTCCTTCAGAAGATCTGCGATCAGATCCTTCTTCTCTTCATGCTCGCAGAGAATCTCGTAATCAACAGCGATCTCTTCTGCTTCTTCGTATGTAAGATCCTGGTTCAGTGTAACCATCTTGCCTGCCATAAAGAGTTTCTTGATAATGGCAGACGGCTGGATCTTCATCTTGTCGGCGAGTTCCTTCAGCGTGATCTGATCCGGGAGCATAATTGTTTTGATCTGCTCTTCCACTACAGGAACCGGTTCCGGCTTATGGAACGCTCCTGCACGGTTCGGATCCTTTTTACGCCGTCCGGTCTGCACCCGGTCGTTTGCGTCGAAACGATTGTATTTTTCGTTGCGGTCCTTACCTTCCCGTCTGCTGCTTCCGCGGCCTGCGCGGTTTCCATCACGGTTCTGGTCGTAGTTTTTGCCCTTGGAAGGAGCACCGTTCCTTGAGCCGGGCTTACCGCCCGCAGGAGCTCCGTTCTTTCCGGAAGCCGGCATGGGAGCAGACATCTTGCCGGCATCTCTTCCGGAAGATCTGCCCTGAACATTACCCTGTGCAGGTCTTCCGCCTGCAGGCTGAGCGCCTTTTGAACGCTCTCCCTGATACGGACGGCGCTGTCCCTGTGCACTTCCCTGTGCCTTTCTGTCCTGAGCGGGACCTCTGCCGCCTTCAGGCCTCTGTGTACCCTGGGCTCTGGCAGTTTCAGGCCTCGGCTGAGCCTGCGGTCTGGAAGGCTGCTGAGGTGCATTCGGGCGTTCCTGTGCGGCAGGTCTTGCGGATTCCGTACGGGCAGCTTCCGGTGTCTTTACCCCGGCATTCGGGGTCTGCATTGCCTTATCCGTTGCGGAAGCGGGCTGCGCAGACATATCCTGCTGTCTTGCTGCTTTCGGAGCCTGAGATGAAGCTGCACTGCTTCCGGCGGAAGGCGCAGTCTGAGCTGGCCTTACAGCAGATGCGTCATGAGCCGGCGCAGGTCTCTGCAGCGGTCTTCCCTGTGCGTCGACAGGTCTGCGGACCGGGATCGGATTGCCGTTCGCGTCCACTCTTCTGACCAGCGGTCTTCCCTGTGCGTCGACAGGTCTGCGGACCGGGATCGGATTGCCGTTCGCATCCACGGGACGCCGTCTGAGCTGTCTTCCCTGTGCTTCCGCCTGAGCCTGAGCGGATCTCTGCTGCGCCTGTTTGGTCGGCATGCGTGAAATGACCCCGCTTCTTGCGTTTTCACGGCGGAAAACAGCTACGAATTTCTTTTTCTTCGGTGCTTCCTGGGAAGCTTCTTTTGTATCCGGAGCAGCACTTTTAGCCTCCGGAGCAGAGGCCTCCTTCTTCGGAGCAGCCGCTTCTTTTTTAGGCTCTGCGGGTTCTTTCACGGGAGCCTTTTCGGGTTTCTTTGCATCAGCGCTGAATCTGCTGCGCACTTTCGCGGCCGTTTCTTCATCCAGGCCGGTCTGCGCTTTGGCGTCCTCTATGCCCATTGCAGCGAGGACACCGATCACATCAGCGGATGTTTTCCCGAGTTCTTTTGCAATTTCATGTACTCTGATCTTTCCCAAATCTAACTACCTCCGTGTATCCTCTGTTCCGGCCGCTTTCAGGATCGCCGCTGCAAGTCCTTCATCCGTGACGGCTGCCGTGGTTCGGTCTGCCTTCCCAAGACAATGTCCGAGCGTTTCCTTATCAGCAAGTTCGATCACCGGAACATGGTACCACTTACACATGTTATGGAATTTTTTCTTTGTATTGCCTGAAGCATCTGCAGAGATGACTGCCATCTTCGCCAGCCCGCCCTTGATGGCTCTCTCTGTGGAGAATTCGCCTGAGGCGGCCTTCCCGGCCTTCTGTGCAAGACCCAGAAGATTCAGGATCTTTCTTTCATCCGGATTCATGTTCATATCTCCGTCAGGAGTCCTGCCCGGCAAAAATGGCTTCCAGATCATCGTAGATCTTTCTGTCCACTTTGCATCTCAGCGAACGTTCAAGCCCTTTTCTTGAGACCGCCTGAGAGAGGCATTCAGGATTCCTGCATATATAGGCGCCTCTCCCGTTCATCTTTCCGGTCAGATCAGCAAGGATCTCTCCATCCTGCGTGCGGATCACGCGGATCAGCTCTTTCTTATCTTTCATTTCACCGCAGCCTGTACATCTGCGCAGGACCGGTTTCTTCTGACTGCTCACGGAAGGGAAACCTCCTTATTCTGTTTCATCAGCGTCATCAACGTATGTTCCGGGATCTTCCTCAGCATAGTAGACGCCGTCATCTTCATAAACGCCGTCATCGTAATAGACGCCGTCTTCTGAATATTCACCGTCATCGTAATACTCATCCGGATACTGCATTCCGTCTTCTTCGTATCCGTCGTTGTAGTACTCTTCCTGGAACTCATCCAGTTCGCCGGACTCGATCGCCTGTGTCTCAGACTTGATGTCGATCTTGAATCCGGTCAGCCGGGCTGTCAGCCTTGCGTTCTGGCCTTCACGCCCTATCGCGAGGGACAGCTGGTAGTCAGGCACAACGACCTTGGCCTGCTTGTCCTCTTCGTCGACAAGAACGGTGACGACTTTGGCAGGGCTGAGTGCATTCTCGATGAAGTAAGCCGGATTCTCATCCCAGTTGACGATATCGATCTTCTCACCGTTCAGCTCGTCCACAACCATGGCAACGCGGCTTCCGTTCTGACCGACGCAGGCACCGACCGGATCGACGTTCTCGGAATTGGAAAGTACGGCCATCTTGGATCTGGAACCTGCTTCGCGCGCGATCGCCATGATCTGGACCGTTCCGTCCGCAACCTCCGCGACCTCCTGCTCAAACAGGCACCTTACAAGATTCGGGTGTTTGCGGGATACCAGGATCCTCGGTCCCTTCGGCGTGTTGTCAACATGGAGCACATAGACTTTGATCCTCTGGTTCGGGTAATAGTTTTCACCCTTGATCATTTCGCTCTCATTCAGGATACCGTCCACCTTGCCGAGATTGATCGCGACATTGCGCCCGATAAATCTCTGAACGACACCGGTGATGACCTTGTTCTCTTTGTCGTAATAATCTGCAAACAGGCTCTTTCTCTCCGCCTCACGGATCTGCTGCAGGATCACGTTCTTGGCATTCTGCACCGCGATGCGTCCGAAAGCGCGGGAATTGATGTCAACATTGATCACGTCGCCGATCTGATAATCCGGATCGATCATCATGGCGTCGGCAAGACTGATCTGTGTCATGTCATCTTCCACTTCCTCGACAACTTCCTTGGCAAGAAAGATGCCGAAGCTCTTCTTCTTCTGGTCCAGGTCAACGATAATGTTCGTCAGGTCCTGGCGGTTGTAGTTGTTCCTGCATGCCTGCTCGAGGGACTTGCCGATCGCCTCCAGCAGAACTTCACTCTTGATGTTTTTCTCTTTTTCAAGGATCACCAGAGCATCAAACAGTTCATCATTCATCTTTTTCCATTATCCTCCTGTATACGGCTTTTATAGTGTTGATTGATTTACCAGTCGAATGCTTCACGCACAAGCGCGAGCTCTTTTCTGGCAAATACAAGTTCTCTCTCATCATCGACTGCGATCGTCACGCTGTCGCCATCCCAGCGTCTGAGAACGCCGCGGAATTCTTTCTGATGTTCAAATGCTTTGTAGAGACGGATCTCGATCTCCTTCCCTTCATTCCGGACAAAGTCCTTGTCCTTTTTGATCGCCCGTCCGAGTCCGGGCGAGGAAACTTCAAGAATGTAAGCCTCCGAAATGAAGTTTTCACTGTCAAGCTTCGCCTCAAGGGCCCGGCTTACGATCTCACAGTCATCCACGGTGATCCCTCCGGGCTTGTCAATATATGCTCTCAGGTACCATGTACTGCCTTCTTTGACATATTCGACATCGACCAGTTCGAAGCCGCGCTCTTCAAGGATCGGCAGGACAAGTGCTTCCGTACGCCTCTCGTATTCGCTTCGGTTCATAGAACTCCTCTTACACATGGAAGAAGAACGGGCTTTCGGCCCGTTCTTCTTAACCTTCAGTATCAAATTCGTTAGTATAGTAACACTCTTATCCTGCAATTACAAGGGGAAATCCCGTGAAATTACAGGAAAAATGATCAAAATATGGGGAATTCTGCATTTATTTCCTGAGCTTTGTCCCTTTTCCGCCCCGCTCTGCGATGTGGAGACGGTTCAGCGATACAGTTTTTCCGGAGATGTCTACTTCCGTAGGAGCACCGTCTTCCAGATAATAGACGCTTTCCACTTCGTCGCCGGATGAGAGACGGATACCGCGTACACCCCTTGCAGCCTTTTTCTGCACCGGTATGGTATCCTCCTGGATGCGGAGCAGGTAATTGCCGCGGGTTGCAAACACCATGCTTGCCTGGAAATGGGCCGGATGGACGTCGATGAGCCGGTCTCCATCTTCCAGCTTCGTAGCTGCAGCTGAAAGTCTGGCAACGGTGTCAAATTCCTTTCCTTCGACTGATTTGACATATCCGAGCGCCGTGGTGAAGATCATCCTCTGCTCCTTCATGTCATCCAGCGAATAAACCTGCAGGTAGGTCTCTGCAGAGGAATCATAATTGCACAGGTTGTCGATAGGCGTACCCTTGTCGCGGAACTTCCCGTGAGGAACTCTCTCCGCCTTCAGGATGTGCTGTTTACCGGTGTCCGTGAATACGCAGAGTCTCGAATCGCTCATGCAGTGAAGCACGATCCGGTTTTCTTCTTCGGCTGATTCCCGGTTTTTTTCATATACACTTTCATCGATGGTACGTGCGTATCCGAAACGGTCCATCAGGAACACAACCGGGAATGCTTCCGGTTTTTTTACTTCCAGGACGATCTCTTCCGCATCCGTGATCACAGTTTTCCGTTCCGATGCGTATTCTTTGCGGAATTCTTCCAGCTGCTGCACGATCACGTCCGCCATGGAACTGTAGTTGTTCAGGATGTCCGTGTAGCGCTCGATCTTTTTCAGCGTTTCGTTGTATTCCGCTGTCAGCGCGTCGATCTCAAGTCCGATCAGTTTATAGAGACGCATCTCCAGGATCGCCTGAGCCTGCGCGTCCGTGAAACGGAGTTTTGCAGCCTCTGTCCTGGATTTTCTGGATTTGAAGCGGATCCCTTCCGTCGTTCCGTTTACCAGACAGTTTTTTGCCATGGAACGGTCTTTGGAACCGCGCAGGATCTCTATGATCAGGTCGATCACATCTACGGCGCGGATGAGTCCTTCCTGGATCTCCTGCTTCTGGAGTTCGGAGTCCAGCATACTCTGGTATTTCTTTGTCGTGATCTCAAACTGAAAATCGATGTGGGATTCCAGAATGTCATGCAGTGAAAGCGTCTCCGGTCTTCCATCGGAAACCGCGAGCATATTGACGCCGAACGTATCCTCCAGCCGTGTTTTCTTGTAGAGGAGTTTCTCGATATAGGAAGGATCTGCGCCCTTTCGAAGCTCCAGTACGATACGGATCCCTTCTTTCGAAGACTGGTTGGAGATATCCGCGATGTCGCTTCCGAGCTTGCTGTCCGCAAGTGCGGCAATATCATTGAGAAATTTACCGATCCCGGCCCCGATCATCGTATAGGGGATCTCAGTGATCACAAGTCTGACGCGGTCGGACCGTGGCACTTTCTCTGTTTCAACTTTTCCGCGTATTTTAATCTTTCCGGAGCCGGTGCTGTAGACTGCAGCCAGTTCGGATTCGTTGACCACTATGCCGCCGGTCGGGAAGTCCGGGCCTTTGACATATTTCATCAGGTCTTCGCTGGTCAGAGAACTGTCCTGGATGAGGGCGATTACTGCGTCTATCACCTCTCCGAGATTGTGCGGAGGGATGGAGGTCGCCATTCCGACTGCGATGCCTTCTGAACCGTTTACAAGAAGATTCGGGATTCTGGCGGGGAGTACGGAAGGTTCTTTTTCAGTCTCATCGAAGTTCGGAACGAACTCGACGACGCCTTTGTCAAGGTCGCTCAGGAATGCTTCCTGCGTAACCTTCTCCAGTCTTGCCTCCGTATAGCGCATTGCAGCTGCGCCGTCTCCTTCGATCGAACCGAAGTTCCCGTGTCCGTCGATCAGAGGAAGCCCCATCTTGAAATCCTGGGCCAGAACGACCAGCGCCCCGTAGATCGAACTGTCGCCGTGCGGATGGTATTTGCCCATCGTATCGCCGACGATCCTGGCAGATTTCCTGTAAGGCTTGTCCGAGCGGATCCCGAGTTCATGCATGTCATAAAGCGTTCTGCGCTGAACCGGCTTCAGGCCGTCCCGAACGTCAGGGAGAGCCCTTGACACGATGACACTCATCGCATAGTCGATATACGACTTCTGCATGATCTCCGCATAATCTGTCTGGATAAGTTCTTTCGGCATGTCTGGATGCTCCTGTTCTGTCAGATATCAAGCGCGGCATCGCGCGCGTGTTCGTAGATGAAGTCCTTGCGCGGCGGAACCTCGGAACCCATCAGGAGTTCCGTTACATCGCTGGCCCATCTGCCGTCTTCGATCTCCACTTTGCGCATGGTCCGCGTTTCCGGGTTCAGTGTGGTTTCCCAGAGCTGATCCGGGTCCATCTCACCGAGACCCTTATACCGCTGCAGCGTAAACGGCCCCTTGTGTTTTTTCCTGTATGCCGCGAGTGCATCGTCGTCATACAGGTATTCCTCTTCTCCTTTGGAAGGGATTGCCTTGTAGAGAGGCGGCATGGCGATGTAAACGTGTCCCTCGTAAATCAGATCAGGCATAAACCGATAGAAAAGCGTAAGGAGCAGCGTGCAGATATGTGCACCGTCCACATCGGCGTCCGCCATGATAATGATCTTGTCATACCGGAGCTTATTGATGTCGAAATCGTTGCCGTATCCTTCCGAGAAGCCGCAGCCGAAGGAATTGATCATGGTTTTGATCTCGGCGTTAGCAAGGATCTTGTCGATCGACGCTTTCTCTACATTCAGGATCTTGCCCCGGATCGGAAGGATAGCCTGGTAATTCCGGTCGCGGGCTGTCTTGGCGGATCCGCCTGCGGAATCTCCCTCTACAATGAAGATCTCGCATTTCTTCGGATCCCTGCTCTCACAGTTCGCCAGCTTACCGTTTGAGTCAAATGAATACTTCTGTTTTGTGAGAAGGTTTGTTTTGGCCTTCTCTTCTGTCTTTCGGATCTTTGCAGCCTTCTCCGCGCATCCGAGCACATCCTTCAGTATGGTTAGGTTCTTGTCAAAGAACCGGGTGATCTCGTCTCCCGTTACCTTGGCAACAGCCTTGGACGCATCCGCATTATCAAGTTTCGTCTTGGTCTGCCCTTCAAAGGAAGGCTGCGGATGACGGATGGAAATGACTGCTGTCATACCATTCCGGATATCCGCTCCGGTAAAGTTCTGGTCCTTTTCCTTGAGAATTCCGAGTTCCCTTGCATAAGTATTCATGACTGTTGTAAAGGCAGTCTTGAATCCGGTCAGATGGGTACCACCCTCCGCATTGAAGATGTTGTTGCAGAACCCGAGTACATTCTCGTGGAATTCATTAACATACTGGACAGCCAGCTCAACGATGATACTGTCACACTCGCCTTTGATATAGATCGGTTCGCAGACAGCTTCCTTGTTGCGGTTCAGATCGCGGATGAAACCGAGGATTCCGTCCGGCTCATGGAAAGATACCTCTTCATCCCTGCCTTCCCGGTCATCCCTGAAGATCAGGGTCAGATCCGGATTCAGGTATGCAGTCTCATGCAGGCGGTTTTTGATATCGCCGGATGAGAACCTCGTGGTCTGTGTGAATATGGTGTCGTCCGGAAGAAATGAGATCTTCGTGCCGGTCTGCCTGGTTCTGCCGATTACCGGCAGCAGGCCGCCTTCCAGCTTCATGTCCGGCTTCCCCTTTTTATAACGGTCATGATAGATCTTACCGTCCAGAAAAACCTGGACATCCATCCATTCGGAGAGCGCGTTTACAACAGACGATCCAACACCGTGCAGGCCGCCTGAAGTACGGTAGGCATTGTTGTCAAACTTTCCTCCCGCATGAAGCGTTGTGAATACGACACGTTCTGCAGATACGCCCTGTTTGTGCATGCCGACCGGGATGCCGCGCCCGTTATCGGATATGGTGGCGCTTCCGTCTTCATTGAGAGTCACCCGGATCTCGCTGCAGTATCCGGCCAGGTGCTCGTCGACCGAATTGTCGACGATCTCATAGACCAGATGGTTCAGACCTTTCCGTGATGTGCTGCCGATATACATGCCCGGTCTTTTGCGGACTGCCTCCAGTCCTTCCAGAACCGTAATCGAATCAGCGTTATATGCTTTCTTAGCTGCCATGTGCTGTCCCTAAATAGTAAGCAATACTTCAGATACCAGAATTATGCGTCTTCCCGTTTCACCACGATCTCCGTCTTGCTCTTGTAGATCGAATGCTCCGGAACAACTCCGCGCACCATACTTAGCGGATAGATATTTGTCCAGCGGCCGACTACAGTGCCGGGGTTCAGTACGCTGTTGCATCCGACTTCGACATGGTCACCGAGCATCGCACCGAACTTGCGCAGGCCGGTTTCGTAATGAACCTCACCGTCCTTAACAACAACATTTTTCCTGTCAGCCTTGACATTGGAAGTGATGGCTCCGGCTCCCATATGGGCCTTGATGCCGAGGATCGAGTCGCCGACATAGTTATAGTGGGGGACCTCGCAGTCACGGAACAGGATCACATTCTTAAGTTCCGTGGAATTTCCTACGGTTGCACCCTCACCGACGATCGCATTGCCGCGGACAAAAGCACACTGGCGGAGCTCCGCGTTTTCACAGATGATGCAGGGACCGTTGACGGATGCTGTCGGAGCGATGACTGCGCTCTTTGCGATCCAGATATTTTCGCCTTTCTGCTCATAGACTTCCGGATCAAGAGAGGGGCCGATCTTTTTGATGTAATCTCCGATAAGAGGGAGAACCTCCCAGGGATACTTCAATCCTTCAAACAGATCTGCAGCTATGGTTCCGCTCAGATCATACAGGTTTTCTATAAGGCACTGTTCCATGACAACCTCCTGTTCTTTGCATGTGTGGATATTTCATATCAGACTGGCGTTTTCTTCCCTGTGGATGTCCTGTCTGATTTTTTCCTGTAAAACTGTGATGCATACCTGTAGAACGGCAGCATCTGATCCTGGTTATCCGTTTCTTTCACCTGCATAGTGAATCTGGCCACATAGTTCTTTAGCTTGGACAGATACTCGTCGGACGAAACTGTCCCATCTACCACATAGTTCAGTCCCTTCTCCCAGCTTGCGGTAAAAGCAGGACTAAGGAGCTGTCGTATGCTGCACCGGACCACATCATAGATCATCTCCCCCATCAGGGTCGGGGTCAGGATCTGCGTCTTTTTGTTCAGTGAGATATACCGGTTCTTTACCAGTTTCTTCAGGATCTCAGCGCGGGTGGCACTGGTGCCGATCCCGGATGAGCGGATCTGCTCGCGCAGTTCCTCTTCTTCGATCAGCTGTCCTGCATTTTCCATGGCAAGGATCATGGAACCGGAATTGTACCGCTTCGGAGGAGAAGTTTTCCCTTCCCGGATCT
The DNA here is from genome assembly GCA_902803155.1 of uncultured Lachnospiraceae bacterium. GTDB lineage: Bacteria > Bacillota > Clostridia > Lachnospirales > Lachnospiraceae > Porcincola. Next base: position 14,893 of record CADCOU010000049.1, read on the forward strand.
CGAATGCCGTAAGCGGTAAGACATCTCCCTTTTTCAGTCTTTCTAATTCTGCGAGAAGAAGCGGGCTGTTTTCATTTTCCGGCTCCCGGCTCTCTGCATTCTCTTCAACCGATTCCGCAGAAGATGCTCCTTTTCCGGCCGGATCTTTCTCCGGTTTTTTCATGACCGCAAGATATCCTTCCTTTTCCGGTATCCTGAACGTAGAGAAGAACTTCTCCCCTCTGCGCTCCAGTGTCAGACTGACCCTCCTGTACTCTGCGGGAGGATAGAATATGCCGAGAAAACGCTTCACGATCTGGCAGTATACGCCGAAAGCAGTCGAAGAAAGGCTTCTGACCGCGGCAGTCTGCCCTGTCGGGATGATCGCGTAATGGTCGGTGATCTGCGCATCGTTGACATATCTGGTGCGTGAGATGGTCTTCCATCTGCCTGCCCGGAGCGCTTCTTCCGCATAGTCCGCCGCGGGAGAAAAGCTTTTCAGACCGGAGATGTTTTTATGGATCTCTTTGGCGATCGCGGAAGACAGGACTCTTGCGTCCGTCCTTGGATACGTGGTCAGCTTTTTCTCATACAGCTCCTGCGCGATATTCAGTGTCTGGTCCGGACTGATCCGGAACATGCGGCTGCAGTCATTCTGCAGTTCGGCCAGATTATAGAGCAGGGGCGGATTCTTCTTCTCTTTCTTTTTCTCAATGGCAGAGACCGATGCATCCCACGGCCCCGGATCCGGTATATCGCCCTTCACTTCTTCGATCAGAGAAACAGCGTCCTTTCTCTCACGAAATCCGTTCTCTTTATATAATACCGGGCTTCCGAACCTGGAGGATCCCTCGACAGCACGCCATTCACTGTGAAAAAGGATGCCGCCCGCGGAGGGACATGCAATGACACGATAAAACGGTGTCTCGGTGAACTGTCGGATCTCCCTCTCTCTGGAGACAATCATCCCAAGGACACAGGTCATGACACGTCCGACCGCTATCACACAGTTCTTCTCACCGAGAAAACCGGCCATTGATCTTCCGTACCGGAGTGTCAGCGCCCTGGAAAAATTGATGCCCATCAGATAGTCTTCCTGCGCGCGCAGGTAGGCTGCGTCAGAGAGCGTATCATAGGCACTCAGATCCTTTGCTTCCCTCACGCCGCGTAGGATCTCTTCCTCCGTCTGCGAATCGATCCAGACTCTTTTCTCTTCCTTTCCGCTGACGCCGGCTTCCTGCCTCACCAGGCGATAGATGTATTCCCCTTCTCTTCCCGAGTCCGTACAGACATAGATACAGTCTATGTCGGATCTGTTCAGCAGCTTTCGGACTACGGAGAACTGTTTAGAAGAAGACCGGATTATTTCATAACGGAAAGTATCCGGGAGAAACGGGATTGTCTCGAAACTCCACCGTTTGTATTTTTCATCATAGGCATCCGGATAACTCATGGTTACCAGATGTCCTACGCACCAGGTTACGACTATGCTGCCTGATTCCTGATAGCCTTCGTATCTGGTCATAGATTCACCGAGTGCCTTTGCGAATTCCTGCGCGACACTCGGTTTTTCTGCGATAAATAAAGATTTCCCCATCTGATTTTCTTGCGTACTCTCTTCAGATCAGATTATTTCGCGGTGATGTATCCCAGCGAAACCAGGGTTTCGGCGCAGAGGACAGCGCCTCCCGCAGCTCCTCTGAGTGTATTGTGCGAAAGACCGATGAATTTCCAGTCATACACGCTATCTTCACGGAGACGACCGATCGTTACGCCCATACCGCCTTCATAGTCTACATCCAGCTTCACCTGCGGACGGTCGCATTCCTCCAGATAGCGGATAAACTGTTTCGGCGCACTCGGAAGATCATGTTCCTGCGGATAACCTCGGTAGGAAACAAGCTTCTCAATCAGCTGCTCCTTTGTCGGGTTCTTGCGGAACTTCACGAATACAGATGCGGTATGTCCGTTCAGGACCGGAATGCGCACGCACTGGCAGGTGATGACCGGTTCGTCCGCGCAGACGATCTCACCGTTCTCAACATGTCCGAATACACGGAGCGGTTCCTTCTCACTCTTCTCTTCCTCGCCTCCGATGTAAGGGATAACGTTCCCCTCCATCTCTGGCCAGTCCTTAAAGGTTTTGCCTGCACCGGAGATAGCCTGGTACGTCGACGCGACTACTTCATACGGTTCGAACTCTTTCCAGGCTGCAAGCGCAGGAGTATAGGACTGGATCGAACAGTTTGGCTTGACGGCAATGAATCCTCTCTTTGTGCCGAGTCTCTTCTTCTGTGCGTCGATCACATTGAAATGATCCAGATTGATCTCCGGGATCACCATCGGGACATCCGGCGTCCAGCGGTGTGCGCTGTTGTTGGAGACGACCGGAGTCTCTGTCTTCGCATAATCCTCTTCGATCTGACGGATCTCATCCTTTGTCATGTCAACCGCAGAGAAGACCATGTCCACGCGGGAAGATACTTCCTCCACTTCATTGACATTGTAAAGGACCATGTTCTTCACAGCCTCAGGCATGGCAGAGTCCATCTTCCATCTGCCTCCGACTGCTTCTTCATATGTCTTTCCTTTTGAACGCGGACTGGCCGCAAGAACCTCAATCTGAAAATACGGATGATCAGACAGAAGAGTGACGAAACGCTGTCCGACCATTCCGGTCGCTCCCAGGATACCTACTTTTAATTTTCCCATAATCTACACCCCTCTTAATAATGAAAACTACTATATCTTGAAAAGAGTAAAACGAAATCCACAATATGTCAAGAATCTGAGGGGCGGACACGCTGATTTCCGCTCGGAAATACATCATAATAAAAGAAAGACTGCCGCAGGTGTGAAAACACCTGCGGCAGTCCGCTTGTCTCTTACCTTCAAAGCAGCCGGATATTTACATATCCATTCTGACAGTGATCAGATCTAATTTACCAGACCTGATTGAAGATATCGCCGTTGGAATCGATAAAGGTTCCGTCTCCCTGCGGGAAGTACTCGACACCTGCCGTATCGACATAATGTCCGTTCAGATTCGCAACCTGCACGGGTCTTCCTGAACCCTGGGAAACGAGGCCGTGATTATCTTGTCCTTCCGGTGCGTTCGGGGCCGGCGGATTGCTGTAAAGGGTGGAACCGTCTGCACCGGCATAAGCTCCGCCTTCGGAAGAATAATACTGGATCCAGCCGGAAGAATAATAAGATCCGTCACTGTAAGGAGTCAGTACTTCGGTGGTGCCGTTCAGGCGGTAAACGGTAAACGATTCGCCGGTCGGCTTCAGGCCGGAATCCTGGGAAGCAGGCCTGTAGGTCGTAAATGCTTCTCCGCCTTCAGACTGCAGCATATGGTCATTCAGCCAGGTATACTTTGTTCCGCTCTTGTCGCGCCATATTCCGTCTGTTCCCTTGTAGATAGACACGGCGGTTCCGGACTGTGCATAGATGGTGGTAACAGCTCCGGTATAGGAGACTTCTTCGGAAGTCTTCTTCTCTTCTTTCACTGCAGGCTGCGTATCGGACAGGAAGGATGCGGAAACATATCCGGTCTTTCCGTCATAGGAGACCTGGTACCATCCGATATCCTGGC
>CADCOU010000050.1 GCA_902803155.1 uncultured Lachnospiraceae bacterium
CGTCAGCGGGATCGAGATATACAGCGGCAATATCGTAGTGGAGTAGACCATGACCAGCCCGGCGACCATGAAGATGTCACCGTGGGCAAAGTTGATCAGGCGCAGGATGCCGTACACCATCGTATATCCGATAGCAATCAGCGCATACTGGCCGCCCACCGAGATTCCCGCGAGCAGATAAGGTAAATTCTTTGACAGGAAGTCCATACTCTATTTCCTTCTATACCAGGAGCTTCATTATAAACAGGTTCAGGTTCTGAAATATCCGTACCGGCATCAGATCATCCTTCCCGGTAGTAAGTTCAAAAGAGGCTGCACAGATACATGCAGCCTCTTGCTGTTCTGTTCAACAAGCAGATTCAAACATTTTCTTATTCGCTGACACCCTGAGTCGCAACGAATTCCCAGGTACCGGTCTCGTTGTTCGCCTGCTTGACGACTGCTTCACTGCGGACAGCGTCGCCGTTCTCGCCGAACTCGATGTGGCCGGTCACACCGTCATAAGTGGTATCCGCGATCGCCGCGAGGACATCTGCCGGATCAGGGGATCCTGCATTCTTGATGCACTCAAGCGCTACGAAGTATGCATCGTATCCCATTGCGGAAACTGCTGCGATGGTGTCATCGCCGCCGTTGTTTGCCAGGTTGGTGGAATCGCCGTTGATGAATTCCTTGAGGCCGCTGTCAAATGCCTCATCCGCGCCTTCCTGATAGAAGGTGGTGACATAGACCTGAATGTCTTTGCCCTCAGCCGCGCTCAGGATAACGTTGGAATCCCAGGTATCGCCCGCCAGCAGCGGAACGGTCACGCCCTGCGTGGAAGAAGCTTCGATGATCAGCTGTGCAGCCTCAGTGGAGGTCGGAGCAAAGATAACATCGACGCCTTCGTTCTTGGCGGTCGTGATGTAGGAAGTAAAGTCAGCCGTTTCTGCCGGGAATGTCTCCTCGATCACTTCTCCGCCGAGGCCCTTGAACGCCTCGCTGAAGTAATGGCCGAGACCTGCGGAATAGTCGTCGCCGAGCTTGGTCAGGACATACGCCTTCTTTGCGCCGAGCGCGTCATTTGCATAGTTTGCGAGAACAGTTCCCTGGAACGGATCCAGGAAGCAGATACGGAAATAGTTGTCATTTCCTTCTGTGACCTGCGGGTTTGTGCAGGTAACGCCGATCGCGCCTACGCCCGCGCTCTTGAAGATATCGCCTGCCGCGATGGAAACGCCGGAGCCATAGGAGCCGAGGACTACGCTTGCGCCTTCGGCAGCTGCAGTTGCAGCAGAAGTAGCCTTGTCCGTTGAGGACTCATTGTCCTGGATGTTCAGGACGACGTCGTACTCTACGCCATCAACTTCAACAGTCGGCTGTACGGCATTTGCATACTGCATGCCGAGCACTTCCTGCTTTCCGCCTGCGCCGTTATCGCCGGATGCCGGTTCGAACACGCCGATCGTGATCGTGTCTGCCATAGCCATGCCGGACAATGCCATCGTGAGAACACATGTCAATGCAACCAGTTTCTTCATAACAGTACCCCTCCTTCTTTTGGGAATACAAACTCAACTACATGTTTTGGATTATATCACTTTAGCGCTTTAAAGGCAAACACCTTCTTTTTTGCATATCGCACTCCGCTTTTCGCCTTTCTCCGGACCCAGTATCCGATCCTTTTTTTCTCATTGCCGCCGAACGGATCCGGATCCCTGAACCGGGACAGTTCTTCCAGTTTCAGGAAAACATTTTCACCATGGCAGTTCCTGCTTGCACGGACGTCCTCCAGGATCTTCACCGCTGCGAGTGTCACGTATACGTCATACAGGGGATTGTACGTTCTGGTTGCGACCTCCCGGCGGATGATCCGGCCGACATCCTCCCCGAAGTAATCACGGAACACTCTCTGCACTCCGTAGGAATTAAAGTAGTGCATATATCTTTTCCGGATGTTCTCAAACGTTGCCTGCTCCTGTCCGGAAACCGGAATGGCCTTTTTCCCGGACGGCTCTATACGGAACATCTCTTCCGGCTGTCCCTCCGGCTGTACAGAGCGGACCGGCATCGGATACTTTTCAGCGATCGCGGCACCATATCGGAGTGTCTTGTCTGCGATTTTACGGTTGCCGTCGTATCTGAATTTCAGAAGGCCCGGACAGTATCTGTTCATGATGACTGACACCAGCAGATCCTTATCCTGGCATTCCATATCATTCAGTCTGATCCGGTGCAGATCCTTATCAAGAAGCGGCATGATCTTGATGTCATTTTCGAAAAATGTCTCAACCGCATCTTTTCCGAAATGGTTACGCACCCGGTCTTCTTTGTTCAGAAGCGGGGTGATCTCAGGAGACTGAAGATCCGTTATTCCGTACTTCGCAGCGACATCTGACATCGCTTTTCTCAACACGCGGTCCTGTGCGGCGGCCAGCCGCTCAGCCATCTCAGGAGGATAAATCTCCGTCCGTTTTCTCTGCTTTTCCAGAAATTCGTCAACCGGGAGATCCCAGAGTTTCCACTCGCGTATGGTAGCGCCGCCTGCGCCTGTGATCCGATATCTGGGTTCCTTCAGCGGTCCCACAAGAAAGTTCATCTGCTTTGTAAAACACAGGCTCACGGAAGATACCAGGGAAACAGATTCTTCCAGAGAGATCGGATCCCTTTCCGTTTTCAGCACAGACCGGTTCAGTTCAAATCCGTAACATGCTGCGATCTCCGAAGCAATCTCATAATCATCTTTATGCGTATGACGGTCGTCATGGATCGAGCATATATTCACACGATTCAGGTCCACGCCCGACTGCATCAGAAGCATAAACGTAATCCTGGAATCAAATCCTCCCGACAAATCTGCCGTAAGATTGCGCGTCCGGCCGGCGATACTCCGGATGATGCCGGTCCACCTCTCATACCACGAATCCAATATCCGGATACCCTCCCGGGAATTCAATTCGACTTTATTCTGCTCCGGAACCATGATTTCCGTATTCATCGTCCGTTCATGAATATTAATATGCACAACAGCATTTCTGTCCAGAACGCTGATCTCCCTGATCATGGTCTGTCCGTACGCTACAGATGCAAAATCCGCAACCAGAAAATAGTCCATATAATCTTTATTGACAGAAAGCGGAAATCTGCTTTTCAGGTAATCCACCAGATAAAGAAAGGAATTGCTCAGCGCGAAATACGGCCCTTTCTGAAACAGATACAGTCCATAGCTTCCGCAGTAGTCCTGTTCGACTGTAATCTCCGTATCATTCCCTGTGATCAGCACATACGCGCCGCATCCCGACTGCGGAGCACTGCCGCCTGTGTACGTCCGGTCTGTCGTGATGCCGTCTTCATCCAGATAATATCCGTACTGTCCGGTCCGGACATCTGTAAGATTCTCACTGTCTATCACAAAAAAACGGCGGTCCATATAATTTTTATTCATGACCTCGCTCCCTCACACCGGTCCATGAGTTTCAGAACTCTTGCGGTAGCATGCCCGTCACAGGCTGACATGAAACGATATTTAAAGTTCCTTACCCTGGCCAGATCCATCAGTTTCTGCGGATCCGTCAGAATATCCGTCACTTCCTGCGTCCTGCTGCAGATCGGTCCGGGCATCATTTCCTCCAGAGGATAATAAAACCCTCTCTCATCCATATATTCCTTTATATCATAGGCAAAAAACACAACAGGTCTTTCAAACAGTGAATACTCAAATACCAGTGAAGAATAATCCGTGATACAGATGTCTGCTGCCGTCAGAAGCTCCTCGATCGAGAGCTGTTCCGTTACATCAAATGCGAAATCTCTGCATGATTCCGGTATTGCCGGACGGTCTTTCTTTTTGATAAACGGGTGGTGATTGATCAGCAGGATATAGTCTTTTCGAAGTTCCTGTTTCATCCGGACCAGATCCAGCCGGTCCGGTGCGCATGCGTGAGCCACCGTCCCGCGAAAAGTCGGGGCGTACAGGATGATCTTTTTTCCGGGAACTGCAGAAGCGCTGTCTGTCTGCGATGTTTCCTTCACCGTATCCGAATAATAATCTCCCAGTCTGGTATAGGCGTCTTTTCCGTGCGCAGACGCGGCCTGGTCAGGAGTATTCTTCAAAAACAGATGCGGGGCCATGCGTCTCAGGACCCAGGCAGTTTTTCCATACGCCTTTTCCCGGAATCTCCGGTTAAAGAACATATCTGTCCTGCTGACGCCGATCGGAAGTATCCGTTCCTCCATCTCTTCCATGTGAAACGCTTCCGCATATGCCCAGGTTACTTCCGGACTGGAAACCGTGACATAGTCAAAATTGCGGTGAACCGGATATCTGTCGAGATCCTGGCGGGAAGTTCCGAATCCCTTTCCGACAGCACTGTATCCGAAACGCTTGAATGCCCCGCAGGCATGCCATGTCTGTATCACGGTTGTCTCCGGACGAATGGGAAGAGAACTGAAAAAGTAAGAACTCTCATTGATGAATATGAACTGTGCCTGCGCCAGGACCGGGATCGCCTCGATACAGTTCTTTGCAACTGTCATCCTGTTCTCGATTCCCTCCCGGATGCAGATCGTGATTAATTCATATTTTATATGACCCCCTCCCGTCCCGGACTGATTAGAATTATTTCTGCGTTCCAGGGCTGCGCGGATCAGACGGAAATTGTCAGACAGGTTTTTTTCGCGGATCTCCAGAAAAACAACCCGGCCTGAAATGACCGGGTTGCCGCACGCAGCCCTGTACCGCTGCGGATACAGGTGCTTTAATGTCGTGTCTTTATAAATATTTCTTACCACATTGCGAACCGGGTTTCTGCCTTTCCCAGTCTCATCTGACATAGTATTTATTCCTTTTTTTCAACGAATAACGGATGTTGCGCTTCAGCTGCTTCATTATATATTTGTATATGATCTTCCGGACACTGGGAGGATAATGCGATCCGTCCTTGGTCTTGAACTGTTTGTGTTTGATCAGATAACTGTATCCGCCGATACACTGTTTCGGAAATGCTTTATGGAGTTTCTTGTTAAATGTCACTCTCTTGGCATTCTTAGCAGCTTCCTTCTTGTATTTGCGTCCGTCTCCGGGCAGGGCGTCCACAAACCAGAACTGTGCTTTCGGATACCTTCTGATCAGTTCACGGTAAAGTAAGATATACCGATCAATATCATTCAGGTCGTTGTTTCCCATCTCTATGATGACAATTCCGTTCGGACGGACTGCCAGGTAGGAACGGATCAGCTTGATGCCGTACAGGATGCCGTTGTTGTACTTGCTGTCGAATCCCCAGTGGTAATCGCCGCCCGGGTATCCCTCGATGTATGTTTTCGGGTCTTTAATACTGTAGCCGATCTGTTTGACCCGCGACGCACCAACATAAAGGTATTTGTACTTTTTCAGTTTGCGGTTCGGAGTCGGCCTGCAGTTCAGTGCCTGCATCACGAAGTCCGGAAGCTTCACAGTTTTCGTTGTACTCTTTTTAGTCTTCGTCGTACTCTTCGGCTTTGTCGTCGTTACTACAGGTTTCACAACCGTGTTTGACCCTGTCGAAGGTTCCGTCTCCGTATTCTCTCCGGACGGATCCGGATTCTCTGTCTGCTGCGTCTCTGTCTGCTGCCCGGGATCTGTCGTCTCCCCGCCTGTCTCCTCCGCGAAAGGAGACATAAGCATACCTGCCGCAAGCATAAAGCTCAGGACCGGTATACAGATCCACTTTATAATCTTCGAAATCTTTACTGACTGCATAACTGTTGAAACCCCATAAAAACCCATTCAATGACATTCGACAAATATCCTTGTCCGGGATCTCCCCTTATCCGCCCGGTACA
>CADCOU010000051.1 GCA_902803155.1 uncultured Lachnospiraceae bacterium
AAGTCGGGCAAGCCGGCTGCCATAGCCCGTGAAATAGGAAAACGGCCGGTTCTCGCATTCGGAAACAGTTCCGGCGATTTCTCGATGCTCAACTATGCCGAGGGCAACCCGGAACATACCGGCATGGGCTTCTTCGTGGTGTGTGACGACACTAAGCGGGAATACGGCAACGATGAGAAGGCTGCCGAGTACTGCGATGAAGTGGAGACCGAAGGCTGGACGGGTATCTCGATGGCAAATGACTGGAAGACCATCTATGGCGACGATGTGCAGAAAACCGCTCTTCCCGGCGTTGAAGAAACTCTTTCCGAAGCTGCATGAAACCGTTTTTTCAGACACAGTAAACCGGCAGGCTTTATGCCTGCCGGTCAGAATATGAAGTATTTACTCTATTTCTTTTTTGTCCTGATCTTCTTCACTTTGCTCCACTTCGAGTATCCCTTCCCGTCGTAATACCTGACGCGGACGAAGTATACCGTATTCTTCTTCAACCCTTTGATGACTGCCTTCGTTTTGTTCCTGCCGACCATGACGGTCCTGACGATTTTTCCGAACTTCCTGTCTGAAGCACACTGAACCTGGACCTTCCTGATCTTCTTCCAGATTTTCCTGGTCTTATTTGTCTTATGAGCAAAGTGCTTCCACCTGGCAATGATTGCCGTCTTCTTAGCCGCCGGCGTCTGGATCACCGGCTTTTTGGAGATGGTGATCTTCAGTTTCTCAATCGCCTCGGTTTTTGTTTCACCGCAGGATGTGCAGGTATATGTTCTGATACCGGCCGCTTCTGTTGTCGTAGCTTTTGTGACCTTTCCGGAATCCCAGGTGTGTTCATGAATGACAAATTCCCTGACAGTGAATCCCGAATAGATACCCTGTCCCTCCGCCCGGACTACAGCATAATATTTTCCGCCTTTGACCGGTGTTGCAAGGTTCCACTTCTGGTCATAATAAGAAACCTTGCAGGAAGCAGGCAGCACTTTTGCCCCTGTTTTCAGAGACACGGACTTACATCCTGGTTTCTTTGCATTTCCATCATATATAAATGAACTGGCAGATAACACTGCATTGATCGGATGGCCTATCGGTATAAAGAAATATATCGTCTTATGATAAGTATTATATTGCAGCACGATATCGTTCAGTCTTACACCGTTAAAGAACACGCGGAGAGACGATACTTTGGAAATGGGCGTCCAGTCCATATTCTTCAGTTTCCCTACTTCATCCGGCCAGGAATAATCATCGTATAATCTTATACAATATCTGGCATAGTACTGCCTGCCGGGGTTTATCGTTTCATCCCCGTCTCCAATACCGCTGATGCTGTCGTTCACGTCACTCCAGTAACTCAGCCCTGTATTAATCCCATCTATGGTCAGTCCGCCTGTATCGAGACTACCCTTTTCATAGATCAGGTTATGGACAGTCTTCTCTGTATTTGGTTTATTCAAACCGATCGAATTAATATCGCAGTTCAGTCTTATCTCAGATACGACGGTTGCCGCATATGCCGCCCCGGGCGTTATGACAAATGCCATCGCCAGCATCAGGAATAGTGCTGAAAGTCTCTTTTTCATAGGTCCTCCTTCCCAGGCAGATCCTCTGGCTCCCATTTACAGAGTAGCATACCCGCGCTATCTTCACCATACCAAATCAACGGTCCGTGACAGGACCGGCTTGCCGTGAGATCACTCCCCTGCCGGAATGGCTTCATTCAGGCTTTTGTTCCGATAGTTCAGATTGGTTCTCAGAGAATATCCCTGCTGTTCCCAGAATGCGTTTGCCGTCTCATTGTCCCTGAAAACCAGGCCGAATACCTTCTGGATACCTTCCTTTTTGAGCGCTTCTTCCGCAAGAGACACCAGATGGGCGGCGATCCCCAATCGACGGTAGTCAGAGTGTACACACAGATGATGGATGATCGCGCGCCGTCCGTCATGACCGGTCAGGATCACGCCGATTATCCTGTCTTCCTCTACTGCAGCAAAACAGGTGTCCGGATTCCTTTTCAGATATCTGCCGATCCCTTCCCGGGAATCATCAACCGGATTCAGTGCGCGCCGGCTCTGCTCCGTACTGGCCCAGAGCTCATAGATCGCATCATAATCAGCTATGGTCACCTTCTTTATCGTATACTCCATATAATTCTCCCGGCTGCCGGTTTTCTGTGCCGTGCATTACCCCGAATAACACTGGCCTACTTCAGCAGCTTCTTCTTTCTTTTTTCTGTGATCACTGCGATATGCGTCCAGAGGTTTTTCAGCTGCTTTTTATGCGAGCAGAGCTTTTCTGTACAATTCTGACAGCGCAGAAATTCATTTGTCTGTTCTGAGAAACGTTCCGGGAATCGGTAGAGTGTTATCTCCCAGCGGATAAGCAGTGCGACGGAAAGCGCCAGAAGTCCCCAGGTATACGGCTTCATTACAAAGAACAGCGGTGTAAACATCATCGCATAGTCCCAGTTGTAGATCCTGCAGGTACTGCAGCATTTGTTCTGCAGAAACCACGGCTGGAAAAGAAAGAAAAAAAGGATACAGATCATGTCGCAGACAGAATAGGCACAGCTGATCAGCAGCATGATACCGTCATCAAAAATGCCCGCCATGTACAGGGCGCCGAAAATACCGTTAAATCCGATCCAGACCAGCAGGACTAGGACTGTACTGTTGTTATCCTGGATCGAGATCTCTGTCTCACCTGATTTTATATAATTCCTGGCAAACTGCTTCTGACATCCCGGACTCTCCAGGCGTGAAGGGAAAAACCGAAAGATCATTTCCACAGTGAATATCGTAAATATGACTGAGATGATCAGCGGCCTCTTCTCCAGGAAATCCAGTACAGCCGAACCATTGTAGATCCTGAAGATAATATACCGGATAAAAAGCAGTATGAATAAAACAGAGCGGTATGTAAGCCGGATATAATGGAAGGCACTTACTACCGTAAGTTTAGGTTCTCTCTTCATAATACACCGTATTTATTCTGCAGGCTTCACTTCGATCTGTATCGTTCCGGTCGCCTTCTCAAGGCATGTGGCCGAGAGCATGTAAGATCCCGCTGCTACCGTGCCGGCACATCCGTCTGTAGTCGTGAGATCTGCAGTGATAATAGGTTCTCCATCCATTTCAGGCAGTTTGTCGATGCTTTGTTCTCCGGGCATTCCGATTATCTCCACCCTGACAGAGCCCTTCTTCAGGTCGGAAGAGATCTCGATCTTTTCTCCTTCATCCACTTCAAGTGAACCCACAGAAAAGAAAGCGTCCTTCTGGGCGTTCTTCGCTTCGATCACCATTCTCTTCTCAGTGTTTTCGTTCAGTCCGAATACAGATTTACCGCATCCCGTGAGCGCAAGCGCCGAAAGTACCAGCAGTACGGTCACAGACAAACAGACAATACACTTCGTTCTTATTCTTTTCATTCTCTTTATCCTTTTCATTTTGCACATTTTTCCAGTACTTCATTCACATGAACTTCCAGATACCGGGTTCTCTCTCTGATCAACCGCCTTTCCAGCATCATTCCCTCTATCCCGGAAGCGATCTCCTCCGCCAGAGATACGATCCTGTCATTGTAGTTCAGCCTGTTCGGATGATACTTTGTTTTCTCCCATTCTGCAAGGTCGATATCCGCCTTTGCCATCTCCCGTATCTTATCGGAAAATGCTCCGCCCCTGTCCAGTTCCGTCAGTGCGCGGAATGTCCATTTGTAATAGGGCGGATATTCTCTTTTCAGCAGGAAATAGAGTTCCATTGCGGACCGTATCCCCTGCGACCTGCAGAGTTCGGCAGCTACGACGTCTCCGCGACTCATGCATCTTGCATAATTGACCTGCAGGCTTGCCGCGTACTCATGCAGCTGTTCTGCTATCCGAATCCTCCAGATCCTGTCCGGATAATAATCCAGCAGCAGCTGGCGGAAGGCTGTGAAAGCCCCGAGGTCATCCCGGAAGATCACTCCGTTCGTCGCGGTCTTCAGGCAGGAATGATCCAGATGATACCAGGTATCTTCCGACATCCGGCAGTGATCGGTATCACAGTCTATGTTCAGGATGTTCGAATAGAAATCATGGATCGTCATAACTCCTCTCCGTTCCCGGAGTCTCTCTGTGAAATACGACCGCTCCACACTGTCGACGAGTTCATTATAGGCGACGGACAGGTCGTGTCCGAAGCGCCTCATGTCATCGTCCGTCACCCACAGGCAGACCCCCGTCCCGAAGTCATGATCCCTGGAGATCTCGTCGTCATACCCGAAGCAGTCCGAACCTTCCCCGGCGATACCGACCGCGATCCTGTCTTCGTATTCGGAGAAGCCGGTGTGAATCAGATCCGCGACGTATTTGTCATAGAACCGCCTGTTTTTTTCAATCACGTTCGCCATCGGACTACTCTTTCTTTCGTAAATGGATTCCTCTTTCAGCATCCTGTTTATTATTTATAACCCATAATTAAGAGAAAAAACTGATCTGAGATTCACTCTACTGTGATGAAGTATACAGTATCATCCACCAGGACGGTCGCCTGACCTTCCGCAGCAGCTTCGAGCGAATCACTCACGACGAGCGGGTCAGAACTGAAGCCCTCCCCGTCGAGTTTCTCTCCGACCTTCATGCTTACTGCCTGGGAATGTTCCCTGAGCCAGTCACTCCACCTGACGGAATAGCCGGATTCCCTGTTCTCATTGATATACAGATACATGGCTCTTGCCAGGACGCAGCGCTCCTTCTGGGAGGGACTCTTCTCCGGGGCAGAGCGGTCAACCAGGTTTCCGCTGCCGGTATCAGCCTGATGCTGCAGGATATTCTCCACGGATGCATCTGATCTCTGCATCATCTCATAGATGGTCATGAACGCCCCGGTCCGCCCGGATCCTGCCTGGCAGTGGAAATGAAGCCAGGGATCTTCCCCGAGACTTTCCTTATCCGCCGCAAAGGCGATAAAGGAATCGATGACGTCACTG